>JACQJN010000282.1 GCA_016205085.1 Elusimicrobiota bacterium
GTTATAGATCTTGGAAAGATACCTCATGCCTGTATCCGGGATCAAAATCACCAAAAAATCTTTTTCCGTCAGTTTTTCCGCCATCTTCAATCCCGCCCAGACGGCGGACCCCGCAGAGCCTCCTGAAAAAATTCCCTCCATGCGGGCCAGGCGCCGAGTCATCAAAAAAGAATCCCGGTCTGTCACCCGAATCACGTCATCCACCACCCTAAAATCCATGGTGGTGGGGAAAAAATCCTCCCCAATCCCTTCTACCTTATACGTATGGGCCTGGACCGTCTTTTTGTGATGAAAGAAATCATAATACAAAGAACCCTCCGGATCTACGCCGACAATCTTCACTTTGGGATTCCTTTCCTTTAAATACCTTCCGACCCCTGAGAGGGTGCCGCCCGTGCCCATGCCCGCCACAAAATGAGTGATTTTCCCCTCCGAATCCTTCCAAATCTCAGGTCCGGTAGTCTTGTAATGAGCTTCAGGATTTTTGGGGTTGTCGTATTGGTTAGGATAAAAGGCATTGGGAATTTCCTTGGCCAGAGCCTTGGCTACCGAGTAGTAACTTCTCGGATCTTCCGGAGCCACCGCGGTGGGGCAAACAATCACTTCCGCTCCCAAGGCTTTCAAAAAATTTATTTTCTCGCGAGATTGCTTGTCCGTAATGGTAAAAACAATCTTGTATCCTTTGAGCGCGGCCACCAAGGCCAACCCGATGCCGGTATTGCCTGAAGTCCCTTCAATGATGGTCCCTCCCGGTTTTAAAAGCCCCTTTTTTTCGGCTTCCTCGATCATGGTCAAAGCGATGCGGTCCTTGACGCTTCCACCCGGATTTAAAAACTCCGCCTTGATATAAATCTGAGGCTTTAATCCTCGGTTGATCCGGTTAAGCCGAATCAAAGGGGTATTGCCTACTGCTTCTAGGATGTTTTCAAACTTCATTTCAACACATATTGAGCCAACAAAATTGGGTGACTGGAGATTTGCTGGCTGTAGCAGGCCGTCCGGAAGTCGCGGGGGACCCAATCTTCAGCGAAGCAGAAGTTGGGTAGCGACTGAGGGCCGGAGCCCGAATCTTTTTGGTAAAAAGATTCGAGGCGACCTGCGCTAGCAAACTCCAGGCAGGACCCGATTTTGCTCTCCACTCAAACCTCCCTTCTCCCATTTAGCGCATGCGACAAGGTTAACTCATCCGTATAATCCAGATCTCCCCCCAAAGGCACTCCCTGAGCAATGCGAGTGACCCGAAGGCCTAAAGGCTTTAATACCTGGGCCAAATAGAGCGCAGTCGCTTCCCCCTCCGTATCCGGGTCCGTGGCCAAAACCACCTCCCGCACCGCTTTATCTCCGTTTCTTAGCCGGCTCAAAAGCTCTCGGATTCTGATGGCATCCGGGCCTATCCCATCCAAAGGAGACAAGGAGCCGTGAAGGATATGATAAAGGCCCTGATAGCTCCTGGAGCGTTCGATCGCCTGCACATCCGGAGGCTCTTCCACAACACACAAAATGGTCCTATCCCGCCCCGGATCCTGGCAAATGGAGCAAAGGCCTTGTTCCGTGAAATTCCAACACTGGGTACAAGGCTTGACCAACCGCTTGGCTTCTTTGAGCGCCGCCGCGAATTCCTCCACCTCTTCTCTAGAAACCCTCAAGAGGTGGAGCGCCAACCTCTCCGCCTGTTTAGGTCCCACTCCCGGAAGACGCCTTAAAGCCGCGATCAGCCGATTAAAAGAAGTCACCCCACCACCTCCTTATTGGCCGACAAGCCAATCTTCGATCTGCAAGGAGGTGGTGGGGTCACTGTCGTTTATGGATTTTCCCAGGAAAAATATCCAACACTTTTTTCAGTTCCGGATCGTTGGCCTCCCCCGCGGCCGCTCCCTGGGGATCTTCCCAGCCCTCATCCACGACCGCATGGTTCTTGGCAAGATTCACCGAGGGATCCACTTGCAGCAGAAGCCGCACGCTGCGCCCTGCGACTTCAGAAATCTTTCCCTCCACAAGCGCCAAATGCCTTTGCACCCCGATTTTATGAAACGAGGAAGGCAAGAAAATCTGCCATTCCGGATCTTTACCATTCCATTCCAAACGCGACTTCTCCAAATATCCAAACAAAGCCGGTCTCTCCTTGCGGAGTGAGCCCAACACCTTTTCCCACAACTCAGAAATAGGCAAGGAAAGCCCTTCTTCAGAAGCTTTTTGGGAGGGCTGTTCGCTGACCGGCAGGCGTGGATTTTCGATGACCCCCGAAGTCAATCTTCGCTCCAATCTCTCCAGGCGACTCACCCATTTCCCCA
>JACQJN010000283.1 GCA_016205085.1 Elusimicrobiota bacterium
ACCACCTGCTTGGCGTCTCCGGAAAAGGATCTAGCAACAAAGCTGCAACCCAGTTGAATAGCCACAGCAGCACAGTCAATGGTATCGAATGGATTTTCAGCGCCTCCTTTCTGTTTAGAACCCGGATCCGCCGTCGCAGAAAACTGCCCTTTCGTCAAGCCATACACGCCGTTATTCTCAATAATGTAGATCATGGATACATTTCGGCGAATCAAATGACAAAACTGTCCCATCCCGATAGAAGCGGTGTCCCCATCTCCGCTGACTCCTAATACCATCATGGATCTATTGGCCACCTTCGCTCCCGTCGCGATAGAAGGCATCCGGCCATGGATCGCATTCAAACCGCAAGACCGAGAAAGAAAATAGGCCGGAGTCTTGGAGGAGCAGCCGATGCCGCTCATCTTGGCCACTTGATGAGGGGGCACTCCATATTCATAGAATGACTGAATGATATGGCGGGTGATGGTATCATGGCCGCAGCCAGGGCAAAGGGTGGAGGGAGCTCCCTTGTAAGATTCTGGAGTCAATCCCAACCGATTTGTTTTTTGTTCAGTCATTCTCCTCCTGCCGCCATAGTGGGAATACTTTCCTGCACGGATTCCAGTGTTCCCTTCTTGGAAATAGTCTCCACCACCACCTCGGATGGGATGGGAAAACCGCTGTAATGCAGTAGGGATTGAATCTTGGCCGACTCTTTAGGTTCCAACTCCAGTCTGAGCAGCTGAGCCACCTGCCCATCGCGATTTTGTTCCACCACAAATACCTTGCTGCATTTAGAGAAAAACTTCTGGAGGATTTCCGACTGAAAGGGATAGGCACGCAGCCTCAAATAATTCGTTTTGATGCCATTCGCTTTTAAGAGTTCCCGGGATTCTTCCATGACCTGATCGGAAGATCCATAGGCCAAGATTCCCATTTTCGCTCCAGGCATATAATCTTCCACGGGAGGCGGAACAAATTTTCTGGCCGTCTCAAATTTCTTAACCAGACGATCGAGGTTCCTCTGATAGGCGCTCCCGTCCTCCGTATAGGCCGCCTGTTCATTATGGCCGCTCCCTCGTGTAAAGTAAGCCGCCAGGGGGTGAGGATTTCCCGGAAGGGTGCGGTAGCAGATGCCGTCCCCATCCACATCCCGATAACGTTCAAAGCCGCCCAAGCGCACAATGTCCTCATCCGTGAGTACCTTTCCTCGGTCATAGGGCCTCTCGGGATACGGGAAACCATCCGTCAGCCACAAGTTCATCCCTAAATCTAAATCGCTCATCACAAAAATAGGAGTTTGGAATCTATCCGCCAGATCAAAAGCAAGCATGGAAAAATCAAAACACTCCCGCACCGTAGCGGGCATAAGCATGATGTGTTTGGTATCTCCATGGGAGAGGGTGGAAACAAACTGAATATCTCCCTGAGCCGTCCGAGTCGGCAAGCCGGTGGAAGGCCCGATCCTTTGAATATCGAAAACGACCGCGGGAACCTCTCCATAATATCCCAGACCTGCGAATTCCGACATGAGACAAATGCCGGGCCCCGAGGTGGCCGTCATGGCCCTGGCCCCGGCCCAGCTGGCTCCGATCACGATGCCCAAAGCCGCGATTTCGTCCTCCGCCTGCACCACGCAGAACTTCTTTTTCCCGGAAGAATCCCTGCGGTATTTTTCAAAAAGAGGGATGAGGGTTTCAGTCAGGCTGGAAGCGGGAGTAATGGGATACCACGCCGCCACCGTGCATCCTCCAAAAAGACAGCCCAAGGCCGCCGCGGTGTTTCCCTCGATAAGAATCTTCCCCTGAGTTTTATTGCTGCGCTCAATATAAAAGGGGTCCTGTTTTTTTATATTCTCCCGCACATATTTTCTTCCCAGCTCGATCGTATCCAAATTAATTTTGACGGCCCTTTCCTTGTTTCGCAGCTGGTGCCGGATGGATCCCTCCACCGCAGAATTTTCAATGCCTAATAGTTCCGCCAATACCCCCACGGTAATCATATTGGTAAGAGGTTTTTTAAGTTTCACATCGGCGATATGGCGAGCAGCCAATTGAGAGAACGGAACAGGATAGTAGACAACATCCTTCCTTTTGGCGGATCCCGTCAGAACATAGTCCGACTCATAAACGACCACCCCTCCCGATCTCACCCGGGGTATATCCTGCAGATAGGTGGAAGGGTTTAAGCACACCACGATATCCAACGTGCGTTTTCTCGCCAGGTAGCCTTTTTCATTTACCCGCATAATATACCAAGTGGGCAATCCCGCGATGTTGGAGGGAAAAATATTTTTGGGGCCCACCGGAACCCCCATCCTGAAGATGGCCTTGGTAAGAATCAAGTTGGAAGTTTGAGAGCCCGATCCGTTAACCGTCGCCACCTCAATGGTAAAATCGTTAACAATCTTATTTTCGCTCTTCGCTCTTCGCTCTTCAAAAGGCATTGTATCCCGTGATCTCCCGCCCCACCACGAACGCATGCACTTCGTGGGTACCTTCGTATTTCTTTACCACCTCCAGATTCCTGAAGTGCCGTCCCGAATGATAGGCGTCAAAAGTAAAAACATCCGCGGGAAGAAGCTCCACGCACATGCGAGCCACCTCGCAAGCCTTGGAAACGTTGTTATATTTAGCCATGGATACATGGGCATAAGATAATTTTCCCTGATCCTTCAATCTCCCCAATTGATAGGAAAGCATCTGGCTGTTTTCAATTTCATTCAAAGCCCAAACCAATTTTCTTTGGACCTCCTGTTTTTGAGCTAAAGGAACTCCGAACATATTCCTTTCCTTGGTGACACGAAGAACCTCTTCAAAACAGGCTCGCGCCGCCCCCACCACTCCCCAACAGATGCCGTACCGAGCTTCCGTCAGGCAGGAAAGGGGAGAAGCCAAATCCTTGCCGGGGGGGCGAACCGTTTGCGGCAAAAGATTCTCCTCTGGAATTTCGCATTTGGAAAAAGAAAGAGAGGAGGCCACTCCCGCCCGGAATGTCCACTTTTCCTCGGAGCGATTGGAAAAACCGGGAGTCCCTTTCTCCACCAAAAACCCGCGGATACCCTCGGAGGTTTTGGCCCACACGACCGCCACATCCGCAAAACCGTTTGTGATCCATACCTTGTTGCCGTTTAAAACCCAGGCATGCCCCTTTTTGATCGCGGTGGTCATCATGTTTCCGGGGTCCGATCCTCCCTGGGGTTCCGTCAAACCAAAACAGGCCAGTTTCTCTCCGCGATGCAAAACAGGCAGCCATTTTTTCTTCTGTTCCTCGGAAGCATATCGAGTGATGGCGAACATGCACAAAGAGCTTTGCACCGAAATCAAACTTCTTAAGGTTGAATCTCCCGCCTCCAATTCTCGAAGGGCTGCTCCGTAGGCGGTATGGCTGATAGGCTCGAAAGAAGCATCCCCCGAATATTTTCCGAGCTCAATCAAATTCAACCCGAAAATTCCCAGATTCTCCGCCACTTTTCTGGCCGTGGACCGGATCATTTCTTCTTGAGACTTAAACGGCGCAATCACTCCCTTATCCCAAGTTTGGATATGCGGCAGGATTTCTTTTTTGACAAAGGCCCGCGCCGTATCCCGGACCATCTTCTCTTCCTCCGTCAGGGAAAGCTCATCGGTCCGGTAATAGTCCGAAGGATCTACTTTGGGTTTAGCTGTTTTTATCTCCATCGTGTGTGTCAATCTGTGCCCTCTGGAGCGTGCCGGAATAATCTACGTATACCGCCTTCCACTCCGAAAAAATCTCCAGGGCCGTCGTCCCGGCTTCCCGATGGCCGTTGCCCGTTTGCTTGACTCCCCCGAAAGGCAAATGCACCTCTGCGCCGATCGTTGGCGCATTGATATAGGTGATCCCCGTCTCCATGTCCTGGATCGCACGCATGACCCGGTTGACATCCTGGGTATAGATCGAACCGGAAAGGCCGTAGACGGTGGAGTTTAGAACTTCCATGGATTCCTCGAAAGATTTCACCCTGATCAAAACCGCCACCGGCCCGAAGATTTCTTCCTGAGAAATTCTCATCTTGGAAGTTCCCTCAAAAACAGTGGGTTTAAAGAAGAATCCTTTCCCGCATTCCCCTTCCGTATATCTTTCTCCTCCCGCTAAAAGTTTGGCGCGGTCCTTATGCTTGCCGATTTCCACATATTCCTGCACTTTTTTAAGCTGGCTGCGGTTGATCATAGGACCCATCTCGGTGGACTCCTCCAAGCCGTTCCCCACTTTAATCCTCTTGACCCGCTCCACAAAACGCTCCTCAAATTCCTTAAACACCTTCTCATGAACCAGGACCCGGCTGGTAGCGGTACACCTCTGCCCCGCGGTGCCGAAAGCTCCCCACAAAGCCCCCTCAATGGCCAGATCCAGTTTGGCATCCTCCATGACGATCTGGGCATTCTTTCCACCCAACTCCAGATTGCATTTTTTAAACGCCTTTCCACACGAAGCACCGATCTGAGAACCCACAAAGGAGGAACCGGTAAAGGAGATCAAATTTACATCGGGATGCTCCAGCAAGTATTTGCCGGCAGTGGATCCTCTCCCATGAACCAAGTTCACGACCCCAGGCGGAACCCCCGCCTCCTCCAAGGCCCGCACCAGATGCACCGCAGATTCCGGAGTATCGGAGGCAGGTTTCAAAATCAACGTATTGCCGCAGATCAACGCCGGAAATATTTTCCAAGAGGGAATGGCGGTGGGAAAATTCCATGGTGTGATGAGTCCGCAGATGCCCACCGGCATCCGAACGGACATGGAGAATTTGTTGGGCAACTCCGAGGTAGTGGTCTGGCCGAACAAACGCCGCCCTTCTCCCGCATAATAAAACGCGGTATCAATCGCCTCCTGCACATCCCCCCTGGTTTCCTTCAATATCTTTCCCATCTCTTTGGTTTGGGCCCGCGAAATCTCTTCCTTCTTGGCCGCAAGGATCTGCATGGCTTTGAGCAATATCTCTCCCCTCTTGGCTACCGGCACCTTGCGCCACGAATGAAAGGCCTTCCTGGCAAACTGAACCGCTCGATCCACATCCTCGGCAGTGGAATCGGGATAAAAGTCTATCACTTCCTCTGTGGCGGGATTAATATTCTCAAAACTTCCCCCCTTAGAAGACCGCCCCCATTTTCCCCCAATGAAGTTAAAAGCTCCATGCACCGCCTTCTTGGTCGTCATTTTATTTCCTCTCTCTAGTATTGTGGTCATAAAATTCTCCCGTGCAAAGTTAAACGTAAGATTTTTTATACCGAGGCTAAGTTTCGGATAGTCTCCTGAATCTTTATCCCCCTTCTGCGAATCTCATCGATAAATGGCCTGGCCGGAACAGCCGTTTCTACCGGCAAAGCTCCGACCGCCTTGATCCGATCCTGCACCAACATCCGAAAAACGACCGCCGCCGAAAACCCCGTAGTCCGTTCCATCGCCGAAAATCCCGTGCGGTCGTCATGGAAATCCAATACGTCATACACCAGCTCCATGGGCTGGCCATTTTTGGTTCCGCGGACACAAACCCGCAAGGCCACCAGATCCTTGTCCTCAGGAAAAGCCAAGCGCGGCCCCACCAATTCCATGAAAAGTTTGCGAGGAGATATCTTGAAACCATCGGCCCGCATGGGCTTTTCCTCAAAAAAGCCCAAATCCTTTAAAAATTTCACCTTCTCAAAATGTCCCGGATAGCGCAGCGTCTTGTACTCG
>JACQJN010000253.1 GCA_016205085.1 Elusimicrobiota bacterium
ATGTATGACCTGGACCTTCCGGAGATAGGAGAGGCCCTCCTAAGGGCCAAGAATAGAGGGACAAAAATTTTCATTCTGATCCACCAGGGGCTTTTGTTTCCCAAAGATGACAACGGCCAATCGGAGCCTATCAATCCCGTGGTAAAGGCGATGATTGATGGGGGCTATGATGTACGTGTTTTGAGAGGTTTTGTCGAGAATGGTTCCCAGCATAATAAGTTTGCGATTTTGGATGATTCCTTGCTCATTGGCGGGTCCTATAACTGGACAGAAAACTCAGAGAACCTGCACTTTGACAATGTAATGTTTGAGAGCAATCTGGAACTGATAGGAGGATATAAAGCTTACTGGGATTGGATGTGGAAGGCTTCATGGTCGGTACGGGAAGGGATAGAGGCGGGGGAAAAGGGCAGAGAGCCTGAACTAAGCCCTGCTTCTCCCCCGGCTTACCAGGGCGGAGGGATTTTATTCAGTGGGCAATATTTTCCTCTGTACGCCTTTTCTCCTGGAGGAGGTGTTCGGGAGCATTTAGTGAGAGCCATTATCCATTCCAATCAGTCTATTGAGATCGCCATGTTTGCCTTTTATGATTTTCGCACCGCCTCCGCTTTGGTTTGGGCCAAGGAGAAGAAAAAAGTGAACGTTCGGGTTCTTTTGGATAAAAATCAGGCAGCCCAAAGCCCCATCTTAAACTATCTGCTTAAAAGGGGAGTCAACGTCAAGCTTTTGGCGGGGCCTACGGGAGAGGGAACCCACGACAGGATGCACAATAAATTTGCTATATTTGATAAGGTTTTTTTAATTAACGGGTCGTATAATTATTCTCCCAACGCTGAGAAAAAAAGCTTTGAGAATGTCTATTTTACCGGCGACATGAGCGATGTGGGAGGGTTCAGCCTGTATTTTGAGAGGATGTGGAGAAAATGATGCGATGGTTTGTTGGGATAGACCGCAGATCTGAACTCCTGTTAAAATTGGTCCATGACCTTAGGAATCCTTTGACATGTATTGATAGTTTTTCCAAGCTTCTTCTGGAATCTCCGAAAAATAATTCCAGGGATCAGGAAAGGGAGACTTTAAAGAGAATATCCTTTTGTTCTCAGTTGGCCCTGGGGCTTTTAGGGGATTTGATGGATCAACAGTCCATTGAGAAGGGAAAATTTCGTCTCAATCATTCTCCTGTCATCCTGGAGGATCTGCTGCGTCAGGTGGTTCAAAGCTTCGAGATTGTGTGTCAGACCAAAGGATTGTCTCTTCAGTTGGAACCCATGCAGAGTAATACTCCGGTGGAGGCGGATGCCAGAAGAATCTTACAAGTGCTCTCTAACCTGCTGGCCAATGCGGTGCGACATACTCCCAAGGGAGGTGTTCTATCCGTTGGAATGGCTCGAGAAGGAATGAAAGTGAAGGTTTGCGTCAAGGATACGGGAGATGGAGTTCCATTGGAGGAGCAGAAGAAGATTTTCCAAAAGTTTTATAGCTCCGGGAAAAACAGCGGAGGGCTTGGTTTGGGCTTGAATATCTGTCGTGAGATTGTTGTTCGGCATGGGGGGGATATCGGAGTGATGAGCGCGGGTGCTGGAAAGGGTTCCTGCTTCTTTTTTACTCTTCCTTTGGAGGCCTTGCCAGAAGCCCAGGGGGCTCCAAAGAAGGAATGGAGATGGATTTATGCGGGAGGCGCGGTGGCCGCCGCCTTACTTCTTGGTTTTTTTATGTTCCAGAAACATCAGTCTGTGTCGATGCGACATGGTTCCACTCAGATACTCAGCGTTGTTAAGGGGGAAAACCTAAGAGATGCTGTCGCCGGCAATTTTCCTCATCCTGAATCCGGTCAGCCCTGGGTATGGGGTGTCGGCACTATTTTCAGTGTGTTTTTTTTAGTTCTTTTCCTTTCATGGTTTAAATCCGGCCGGCATTCCATGGGTCCGATCGAAGATGCTAAAACTCTGCGCCACAGGGACATTCCCTACGATCTATAAAAAACGATTTTATGGGTAAAAAACATAAAAAAGTATCGGAGTCTTTTTTAGTCAAGAATGGGGGGATATCCAGGAGGGGGTGGAAAGTGATTGGTTTTGGCATCGGAACCCTGCTTCTTGGTTTTTTTGTGCTTTCCAAGACCGATCCCATGGGCCAAAACTGGGCCAGTCGGTTGGCTCCTTTTTTGATCTTGGGTGGGTATGGGGTCATTGCCATCGGAATCATGCTTCCGGATAAGTCTGTCCCGACTGCCGCTTCCAACTCTTCACACCAGCCTTCCGTTTCATCCGCTAGCCCTCAGTAGCCTTTCCTTGGTCTTTTCTCTCGCTACAGGCCTTCGGCCAGTGCCACTGCGGGCGTACCAAACATCCAAAATTCGTAGGTTTGGTACGTCCCAAAGCTATGGCTCCAAGGATGTTTGGGACGAAGTCGCTTTATCCAAAACCTGGGAATTGTGTGCTGCGCTCTGAAGTTATTAACTCAGGAGGGTGCTAGCGGCTGGGGGCCCCCCTTCTTGGGGGACCGCTGGTACTCGTAGTTCTACGAAGAGTGCTAATTTTGAATATATAGAAAAT
>JACQJN010000257.1 GCA_016205085.1 Elusimicrobiota bacterium
AAAAATGATTATTTTTTATATATTTTTCTACATTGCAACGACCTTCGCTCAGTGGGGAGCGAATGCGGCAGAAGCATTCTCTCCGGCGCCAGTTTATGCGTCATTGGCTCCGAACATAAACGACTTCAGATTATTTGCGGATGGAGGATGGGACGGCAACTGGTATGTAGGGTTTAACAACTGCTGGATCGTGGAACTCCCGCCAGTCCCAAGGGGAAGATATTACAAGGCATTCATAGGCGCTAAATTGGGCAGGGCAAAAACGGAACCCAAGCCGTCTAAACCTTGGGAAAGAGCGGTGGTCATAGGAAAAATCTATATGGCCATATCGCCCAGCGCCTCCTTCTCTTCTGATCAAAGCTCCTTTTTAATTTCCACGCAAGACATCTCCCTGGAGCCTCAACCTGGTATTACGATGCCCGGACTGGGGGAATCCCAATGGTTTTGGACGGAAGTTCCCGTGACCCGCGTGAGCTTCGACAAACCCAATTATCTCGCCCTGTGGTCCAAAACAAACTACTTTACATCTGCCAGCAGTTCCCCTATCGTGGCAGGATACGAATCGAAGACAAAAGAAGTCCATGCTTGGCTTAACCGCTCCGTCCGCGGCGTCCCTCCACGAAGGATGGAAGGCTCTCTGGAAACTCCCATCATGTATCTGCATCCGGCTCTGGCATTAAAACTTATTCCGATCAATCAAGCCTCTGTCACAGTCAGTCCCCTGGAAACCACAAACGTGTCCGGAGCTGTCCTTCTTCAATTCTCAGTTTTAGGAGAAAATGTGGAATCCGCCTGGCTGGAACTTTCCCATGATCAATTCACCTGGGAAAGGATTACGCCTTTTCTCCGGCACCCTCCCTACCATTTTACCCTCTCGTCCAATATGCTTCCCAAAGACGGGGCATTTCTAAGAGGTGCCGCTAAGGACTCCCTGGAAAATATAGGCCACGGCCCCGAAAGTCAAATAGTCCCGCCTTCCAACTAAATGCCATCCAAGCCATTGCGCATTGCCGTCGTAGGAGCCTCCGGTATGGTGGGCCGAGAATTGATCTTTCTACTGGAGAAAAGATGCTTTCCAGCGACGGATATCCTACTGTTTGGCTCCGGAAAATCCAGAAGTCGCATGCCCTTTCGCGGGCGCTCCATTCCAATCCAGCCCACAACCCTGCCCGCGCTCGCACAAGCGGAGCTCGTCTTTCTAACCACGGGAGACTCCGTCTCCCGTGAGCTCGCCCCTATACTGGCTCAGAAAGGCACCTGGGTCATTGACGATTCGGCAGCATTCCGAATGGATTCTAAAGTGCCCCTCATCATCCCTGAAATAAATGCCCATTCTCTTTCACTGAATAAACGCCTTATCGCAGGGCCCAACTGTTCCATGGCCGCCCTGGCGATGGCCATCTATCCCATATATGAAAAATTCGGGATCCGGTCTATCCGGGCGGCGACCTACCAATCCGTATCCGGGGCCGGCAAGGCGGCCATACAGGAACTCAAAGACCAGACCTATTCCAAAAATCCATCGCGACCCAAAGCCCTGCCCCAGCTTATCGCTTTTAATCTCTTCCCGCAGATAGGCTCTTTCGACCGGAATGGATACACTTCGGAAGAAACTAAGATCAGCGGCGAACTTAAAAAAGTCCTGGGTACATCTCAACTCCACGTTACCGTGACAGCCGTGCGCGTGCCGGTTTTCAGAGGACATTCCATCGCCGCGTGGGTAGGAACAAGGAGAAGAGTTCAACCCAGGGAAATAGAAACCTGCCTCCAAAATTCTCCAGGGATTTGCCTCTCCCGCAAAAACAAATATCCCATGCCTATCGATATCGCTGGGAGTTGGCCCGTCTATGTCGGCCGGGTGAGGCGGGGGGAATCTGACCAAGAAGTCCTCCTCTGGATCGTTTCGGACAATCTGCTTAAGGGGGCGGCTCTTAACTCCGTCCAAATCGCGGAACATCTTTTAAAAAGGGGCTGGTTATGGAAATAGATTTCGCGGTACTGGCGGAGGCGGCGGAAGCAGTGGGGGGGAAACTATATATGATGGGAGGAGCAGTGGACACCATCCTCTCCAACCAGGTTCCTGTGATTCATCCCAGGTTGAGTTTGGCTGTCCGCATTCTGCTGAGCCCAGGAGAGATAGACAGGAACCATCACCTTGAAGTAATCCTCCTGGATGAGGATGGGAAGAAATTGGGGCAAATTGGAACTGAGATGTTGGCAGGAAGAAACGCCAATGTTCCTGCTGGATGGGAACAGGGACTCCTCCTCGTGTTCAATTTTATCAACGTTCAATTCCAGAAATTCGGCCACTACACTTTAGATATTTTAGGCAACGGCTCAAGCTTAAAAAATATTCCCTTCCGGCTTATGCAGTCAGTCACCTCTGGCTCCTCGATGACCAAACATTAGGAGGAATTCGGGTTAGAGACACAGACACCAACAACGCCACCGAAACGCCAATGGCAGGCAGTACCGTGTCCACACCCGTGGAAGCGGCCATCCCGGATAATTCCCAATAGAACGTCATCAAAGTCCCACCCAAAATAGAGCTGATAGCGCCTTCCTTTGTCGCTCTCTTCCAAATCAGCGCCGCCACAAGGGAGGGGGTAATCGCCGCACCATAGATGGTGTAAGCATACAAGGCCACCGATAGAAATTGCCGTGACAGTGTAGAAATCCAATAAGCCATAAAACCCAGCACCACCACCGTAGCACGGGAAATCCACACAATAGAAATCTGAGAAGCATTGGGATTTATAAATCTCTGGTAGATGTCCCGGACCAAGGATGTGGTGGGGACCAATAAATATCCTATAGCGGTAGAAACGATAATGGCCAGGATGGCGGTCAACAATACCGCTCCCAATAAAGGCGGCAGGAAATCCCTGGCCGCATAGGCAATCACTCTGCCCGGAATAGGCAACTGACCCCCCTGCCACTCCAACGCCGAGCAAAACCAGGCTGTGGCGATAATGGTCAGATCAATAAACGCCACACCCAGAAGGGTCCACAGGGTCGCTTTCTTCGCCACCCCAGCGCTTTTGGCTGAGAAAAATCTCTGGTACATGTTGGCATCTCCCAACGCCAGGAGCATGGGAGGCAAAAGAAGTCCCAGAGACTCCACCCATCCTATGGGTCCAAATAATCTGGCATGCTGGGTGGGAAGAATCCGCATCGCTCCACTAATCCCACCGGCTTTTGACCAAAACAAAACCAGGGCCACGGCCATCCCCACCAACATAGTCGCCCCCATCACCACATCGGTATACGCCACGGAATACATTCCGGCCACGGCGGTATACAAAATCACAAACAACACCGAAATAAGGATCGCTTTATCCAAGGACAGACCGGGTACCGCGAGATTGAGCACCGCCCCACAGGCCCGGTATTGATAGGATACGATCGTGACCGCCGCAATGACCAGAGCCACTGTTCCAAATATCCTGGCCCAAACGCTGAATCTCTTCTCCAAAATATCCTGCACTGTGATTTGTTCTAAATCACGGGCTCTGCCCGCCAAAAATACGAGTAGAGCAATTCCTATCAATTCCCCCAGGGGAAGTATCAACGCCGCAATACCCACCTGATAGATTTTTTCTGCGTTCCCGAATATGGAGCCGGTACCGGTCCAGGTGGCCAGCATGGTCAGGAACACAACTGCCGCCGGCAGAGAACGCCCCGCCACCGAAAAATCCTCTTGGCTTTTTATCTTCTTGCCATACTTAAAGCTGACAAATACCATCAACAACAAATACAGCAATATCACCACACCATATATCGTCATATTTGACCCTCCCTACTTTTTTTGGGTCTATGCGTTTTCTGGACAGGCGGGTCCTGACTGAGTTTGCCAGCGCGGGTCGCCTCAAATCTTCTTTCCAAGAAGATTCGGGCT
>JACQJN010000258.1 GCA_016205085.1 Elusimicrobiota bacterium
AGCCAAGAGGCCCAGGACAAGATCCTCCGGAAGGAGTGGGAGCGGGAGTGGTACCCCTGGAGAAAGGGCGAAGCCTCGGATCACTAAGAAAATGCTAGAATCAAAAACCAATTTATGAAGGCTCTCGTCTTGGCGGGAGGAAAAGGGACTCGGCTTCGCCCCATCACCCACACCTCCGCCAAACAGTTGATTCCCATCGCCAATAAACCCATCCTCTTCTACGGTTTGGAGGCCATCGCCCGGTCCGGGATCAAGGAGGTGGGAATCGTGGTGGGGGACACGGCTCCGGAGATCCAACAGGTGGTGGGGGATGGTTCCCAGCTTGGATTAAAGATCACCTATATCCCCCAGAACGCTCCTTTGGGTCTGGCTCATGCGGTTAAGATATCCAAGGACTTTATCGGCAAGGATATCTTTTTGATGTATTTGGGGGACAATCTGCTCAAAGAGGGAGTCTCTGCTTTGGTGGAAGAATTCAAAGCCAAAAAGCCCAACTCTCAAATCCTTGTGGCCAAGGTTCCCAACCCCCAACAGTTCGGAGTCGTGGAGATGGATGGGAACGATCGGGCCGTTCGATTGGTGGAGAAACCCAAACAGCCCAAAAGCGACTTGGCATTGGTGGGAGTTTACCTTTTTGATTCCAATATTTTTAAGGCGGTCAATGAGATCAAGCCCTCGGCCCGCGGAGAGTTGGAGATTACGGACGCGATCCAGTGGCTCTTGGATCATGGATTTCAGGTGATTTGCAAACGGGTGGGAGGATGGTGGAAGGATACGGGGCGCCTGGAGGATCTTCTGGAGGCCAACCGACTTCTATTGGAAAACATTGAGGGCCGTGTCGCCTCTGAGGAGCAGTTGGATTCCAGGTCCAAGCTGGAAGGGCGGGTTATCTTGGAAGAGGGAGCTCAGATCCTTCATTCCACCATCCGCGGGCCGGCCATTATCGGAAAGAATACGCGAGTGTACCGGTCTTATATAGGTCCTTATAGTTCCATCTATCATGATGTGTCCATCGAAGAGAGCGAGATCGAACACTCCATCGTTTTGGAATATGCCCGCATCAAAAATGTAAAATCCATTAGCGATTCTTTGATCGGTCAAAGGGTGGAAGTGATGAAGTCTGCTTCCGCTCCTGCAGCTTACCGGCTGATGTTGGGGGATTCCAGCCGAGTGGAAATACCGTAATAAAAGTAAAAGGTTAAAGGTTAAAAGTGAGGTAAAGGAATGGCATTGTCCAAAATCGAAAATCCAAAATCGAAAATCCAAAATGAGGGGGTGGAGCCGATGCCGAAACAGTTTGCGGCCTCCAAAGTGCCCATGATCGAAGGGGTTCGCGTGCGGATTTTAAAGCCCGTAGCGGATGAGAGAGGAAGGCTCATGGAAATCTTGAGGTCTGATTGGGCCGAGTTTTCCAAATTCGGACAGGTGTACGTGACGACGGCCTATCCCGGAGCAGCCAAGGCCTGGCATTACCACAAGGTTCAGACGGACAACTTTGTCTGCGTGCAGGGAATGCTGAAACTGGTATTGTACGATGGTCGCAAGAACTCCTCCACTTTCAGGACGGTCAATGAATTTTTCATGGGAGTCCACAACCCTTTATTGGTCCAGATCCCGCCATTGGTGTACCACGGGTTCAAGTGCACAAGCGAGGTGGAATGCGTTTTGATTAATGTCCCGACCACGACGTACCGGTACGGCGATCCGGATGAGTACCGCCTGGAGGCTCACACGCCTAAAATTCCTTACAATTGGGAGCGTAAAGATGGCTGAATTTTATTTGGTGACGGGAGGGGCGGGCTTTATTGGCTCCAATATCGCGGAGGAGCTGGTGCGTCGCGGGGAACGGGTGAGGGTGATGGATAATTTTTCTACCGGAAAGAGGGAGCATATGGCTTCTTTCCGGTCCCAGGTGGAGCTGGCAGAGGGGGACATAAGGGATTTTGAGGCCGTCCGCCGCGCAGTGCAGGGGGTGGACTATGTCATCCATCAGGCGGCCATCCGTTCGGTTCCTAAATCGGTGGACCGTCCTACCGAGTCGAACGAGGTCAACGTTTCCGGCACCCTGAACGTTCTGATGGCGGCCAAAGAGGCCAAGGTTAAACGCGTGGTGTATGCCTCTTCCAGTTCCGTCTACGGAGACGGAAAAAAATTCCCCCAGAGAGAGACCCAGTGCCCTTCTCCCGTGTCTCCGTATGCGGCCTCCAAATTGGCGGGAGAGTATTATGCCGTGCTGTTTACTAAAACCTATGGCGTGGAGACGGTTTCCCTAAGGTACTTCAATGTGTTTGGTCCTCGTCAGGATCCCGAGTCCATGTATTCGGCGGTGATCCCTAAGTTCATGGAACAGGCGATGGCCGGAAAACCGCTGGAGGTGCATTGGGACGGGAAGCAGGAACGCGACTTTACCTATGTCGCCAACGTGGTCCAAGCTAATCTTTTGGCAGCCAAGGCGAAAGGGGTGCAGGGGATGGTGTTCAACGTCGCCAATGGGCGGAGCTACTCTCTTTTGGATCTGATTCGAGTTTTAGAGAAGATCGTGGGCAAAAAACTGGAAAGGAATCATACGCCCATGAGGGCCGGGGATGTGCGCAAGACTTGGGCGGATATCTCTCAAGTCAAAAAGTTCCTCAAATATAAACCCCGCCTGGGATTTGAGGAAGGCCTTAAGAAGACATGGGAATATTTTAGCTCCGGTTCTTAACACTTCATGAAGATATTGGTGACGGGCGGTTTGGGATTTATCGGCTCCAATTTCATAAGGCATATCCTTTCTTCCCATTCCGATCATCAGGTCGTCAATCTGGATAAAAAAACCTACGCCGGCAATCCCGAGAATTTGAAGGATCTTAAGAAAAATTCCAGGTATGCCTGGGTCCGGGCCGATATTTTAGACCGCAAGAAGGTGGACCGTCTCATGGGGCAAGTGCAGGCGGTAGTGCACTTTGCGGCCCAGACCCATGTGGACCGTTCCATCCTAGACTCGGGGGAATTTGTGCGGACCAATGTGCTGGGGACGCAGGTGCTTTTGGAGTCGGCCCGGGCATATGGAGTAAAGCGATTTGTCCATGTTTCTACGGATGAAGTTTATGGCTCCAAGCCGGAGGGAGAGTCAAAAGAAGAGGATATGCTTTTGCCCAATAGTCCCTATGCCGCTTCCAAAGCGGCTTCGGATCATTTGGTTCGTTCTTATTTTGTCACTTACGGATTCCCGGCGGTCGTCACTCGTTCTTCCAACAACTTCGGCCCCTACCAGTATCCGGAGAAGGCCGTTCCTCTTTTAATGACCAATGCCATGCAGGACAAGCCCTATCCCCTTTATGGAGATGGCCTTCAGGTCAGGGACTGGCTGTATGTGCTGGACCATGTCAGGGCTTTGGATCTGATTTTGGAAAAAGGCCGGCCGGGGGAGATTTATAATATCGGGGGCACTCATTCGTGCGCCAATCTGGAATTGGCGCGGCAGGTTCTGCGTCTCATGGGCAAACCAGAGACTCTCATTCAAAAGGTTCCGGACCGGCCGGGGCATGACCGGCGGTACGCATTAAACTGTGACAAACTGCGCGCTTTAGGCTGGAAGCCTGAGTTTAGTTTTGATAAAGCCTTGCGGGATACGATAACATGGTATCAACAAAATAAATCCTGGTGGTCCAAATTGAAGAAGGACAAAGATTATCAGACGTATTATGAGAAGCAGTACAAATGGACAGTGGTGAGTCGTTAGCTTCTTTTATATGATTCACACCATTCTTTCCACGGGCAGTATCGAGGTCATCTGCGGCAGCATGTTTTCAGGAAAAACTCAGGAGCTTATTCGTAGGCTTCGTTTGGCTACGATCGCCAGACAAAGAGTACAGGTGTTCAACTCGGTTTTAGACAAGCGCTATGGCCGCAACCATATCATTTCTCACGATCAGGCAAAGATCCCTTCTCAAGATACCCACCACGCCAAGGATATTTTAAAACTGGTCCGCCCCGAGACTCAGGTGGTGGGGATCGATGAGGTCCATTTTTTTGGACCGGAGGTGGTGGAAGTGTGTCGGAATCTGGCGGATCAGGGCAAACGAGTGATCGCGGCGGGTTTGGATCAGGACTATCGAGGCCAGCCGTTTGAAGTGGTGGCCCGTTTGATGGCGATTGCCGAATTTGTGACCAAGAATTTAGCGATTTGTGTGGTGTGCGGCAATCCTGCCAACCGTACCCAAAGGCTGACCTCCAGCAAGAGACGAATCGAGGTGGGCGCTGCCGGCAAATACGAAGCCCGCTGCCGCCGCTGCTTTCATGGTTCCCTCTGAAGACGCTGCAAAGCCTTTTGGGCCTGCTCATTGGAAGGATCCAGGGTCAGAATCTGCTGGAACAA
>JACQJN010000259.1 GCA_016205085.1 Elusimicrobiota bacterium
CTCCGTTCGTTTTATTGTAACATATTATAGCAGAGGTTGCCAATATTTTCCATAGGCATAGGCTATGGAAACATACTTGACTGTTTTAGTCAGGTATGTTAAACTATTCCTTAAGGAGAAAAGGAGAGATTTTATGAGTCAAACACTTTTAGAAATCAAGGATTTGCATGTGGAAGTGGAGGGGAAGCCCATCCTAAATGGAGTATCCCTTACCATGCGGGCCGGTGAGGTGCATGCCCTGATGGGGCCAAACGGCTCCGGTAAAAGCACTCTTTCTAATGTCCTTCTGGGGCATCCCAAATACCAAGTGATGCAGGGAAAAATCTTCTACAAAGGGGAGGATATCACCTCTTTAAAAACCAATGAAAGAGCTAAAAAAGGGATTTTCTTGGCATTTCAGTATCCGGTGGCTGTGCCTGGAGTCACTGTGGCCAACTTTTTGAGGACGGCAGCGAAGGCCATATTCGGAAGTGAACAGGCCATCAAGACATTTCGGAAGACTCTCAAAGAAAAAATGGCTTTGTTGGGGATGGAGGATTCTTTTGCTTCCCGTTATGTCAATGATGGTTTTTCGGGAGGGGAGAAGAAGAGGTTGGAGATCCTTCAAATGGCGGTGCTTGAGCCCAGGCTGGCGGTCTTGGATGAGACGGATTCCGGGTTGGACATCGACGCTTTGAAGGTGGTGGCGGAGGGGATCAATCGGCTGTCAGGTCCCGAGAACGGAATTCTTCTGATCACCCACTATCAGAGGATTTTGAATTACGTGAAACCTCAATTTGTGCATGTGTTGATGCATGGTAAAATGGTGCGGTCCGGCGGTCCGGAGCTGGCTCAGGAGCTGGAATTGAAGGGATACGAATGGGTCGATGAGAGTGTAGCAACGGGAGTTTAAAATGCCATACACGGGCGGATTTTTAGATATAGGCAAGGACTACCAGTCGAAATACGGGTTCAGCGATCCGGAGAAGCTTATTTTTAAATCCAAAAAAGGTTTGGACCGTGAGATCGTAGAGCAGATCTCCAGCATCAAGAATGAGCCGGACTGGATGCGGCAAATCCGTCTGGAAGCGCTGGAAATATTTTTTAAAAAGCCCATGCCCAACTGGGGAGATACCGAACTGATGAATGCCATCCAGTTCGGGGAGATTTATTATTATCTCAAGTCCACCGACAAGACGGAGAAAAATTGGGAGGATGTTCCCGAGGCCATTAAGAATACTTTTGAGAAGCTGGGAATCCCCGAAGCGGAACGAAAATTTTTGGCTGGGGTCACCTCCCAATACGACTCCGAGGCTGTCTACCACCGTGTCCGGGAGGATTTGGAAAAGCAGGGAGTGATATTCCTGGACATGGATTCCGGCCTTAGGCAGTATCCCGACTTGGTGAAGGAATATTTTGGCACGGTCATTCCCTCCATGGACAACAAGTTTGCCGCGTTGAACACGGCGGTATGGTCCGGAGGTTCTTTTATCTATGTTCCTAAAGGAGTCAAGGTGGAACTGCCCCTGCAGGCCTATTTCAGAATCAACGCCAAAAATGCGGGACAGTTTGAAAGGACTCTGATCATCGCGGATGAGGGATCCAGTGTGCACTACATTGAAGGATGTCTGCCCGAAGGGGAATGGGTGAGCTTGGGGGATACATTCTGTGCCATTGATGAGGTGAAGCCTGGAACTAAGGCTTTGAACAGTTTGGGTGTCGAAGCGGAGGTCATTGCGACCCGAAAGCGTCCCTACAAGGGTGATCTGGTTAAGATTGTTCCAGTTTCTGTGGGAAATGCATTTGAGCTGACTCCAGAGCATCCCGTGTGGGCTATTCGTCGCCCAAGGGTCAGTCGCGCGAGAAAAAACCGTTCCCAAAACCGATGGGATGTTTCTGTCAACAAAATCCTGGATGCTGAGCCTGAATGGGTTCCTGCTTCCCAACTGAAGGTAGGTGATATTTTGTGCTTTCCTGTAGCGGCCAAGACACAAGACCATCTAGAAATTTCTGATGATTTGCTGCAATTTTTGGGTTACTACTTAGCGGAAGGGAGCGCGTTCTTCAATGGTAAAACGCAGGTTCCCACCGTAACTCTTTCCTTCAATATAAAGGAATCCGATAAAATAGAAGAGTCCAAAAAATTGATTCATGTTTTAACTGGAAAGAAGGCGGGAGAATTTCGGGTTCCGGAAAAACATGAATCTAGGGTCTATGTGTATTCCCATGAACTTTTAGCTCTTTCATGGAAATACTGCGGTCGGCATGCTGCTTTAAAACAACTGCACCGCGATGTTATGGAACTTCCTCCCCAAAGACAAAAGTTGCTTTTCGAAACCTATCTCAAGGGTGATGGCAGCAGACATTTAAGAGAAAGCGGCCATACTCTGGTGCGCTGCAGCACCGTTTCAAGGACGCTGGCCTTCCAGCTTCAGGAGATATTGGCGCGGAATGGTATTTATGCGGGGATGCAGGTTCGAAAGGCTTTCCAAGAAACCATGAAGACGGGGCGTAAAATTCAGCATCGAGAGGCTTATTGCCTGCATTTTGAGGAAGGAAGAAAGGTTTGTCAAGCTTGGAAAGATGAGAAACGCAACTGCTTCTGGGTGCCTATTCGGGCGATTAAAAAGAGATCTTATGTGGGCATGGTCTACAACTTGGAAATGAAATCGGCTCCCAATGCCTACCTGGCGAGAGGTTTTGCGGTGCATAACTGCACCGCCCCCAATTACGCCTCCGATTCCCTTCATTCCGCCGTGGTGGAGTTGGTGGCCAGGCCTGGGGCCCATATCCGTTATACCACCATCCAGAACTGGTCCAACAATGTTTTCAATCTGGTAACCAAGCGCGCGGTAGCCCACAAGGACGCGATCGTTGAATGGCTGGATGGGAACTTGGGTTCCAAGTTGACGATGAAGTTTCCCTGTGTTTACCTGGTAGGGGAGGGAGCCAGGGGAGAGATCATCTCCTGCGCATTCGCGGGCAAAGGGCAGCATCAGGACGCCGGGGCCAAGCTTTTTTTCTGCGCTCCCCATACCAGCGGGACTATCTTGTCTAAATCTATTTCAAAAGACGGCGGCCGAGCCAGTTACCGCGGTTTGGTGAAGGCGTATCCCGGAGCGACAAACGCCAAGGTCAATATCCGCTGCGACGCTCTTCTCATGGATAAGGAATCGCGTTCCGATACTTATCCCACCATGGAGATCGATGGACGGCATATTCAGGTGGAACATGAAGCCACCGTTTCCAAAATAGGGGAAGAACAGCTTTTTTATCTGATGAGTCGTGGCTTGAAAGAATCGGAAGCCGTTACGTTGGTGGTGAATGGTTTTTTTGAGGCGTTCACGAAGGAATTGCCTTTGGAATATGCGGTGGAACTGAACCGGCTGATTCAGATGGAGATGGAGGGAGCGGTCGGTTAATGGAAACTTGGAGACGAACCAATCTCGAACGTTGGAACCTGGATCAATTAGAAGGTTCTACACATACGATAGCTGATCACCGGTCGTCCCGGTCATTGGACAGGCAGCCGGTGGCCGATCACCATGAAAATGGAGTGGTGTTGACCGATCTGGAAACTGCGGCTAGAACGCACCAGGCTCTCTTGGCTCCTGTTCTGGAAGAGTTTTGGGCTGGAGAAGATTTCAGAAAGATGGAACTGGCCAACAAAGCTCTATGGCGTGGAGGAAAATTTATTTATGTTCCCGATGGGGTGAAAGCGGTTGTGCCTGTGCGGCTGATCTGTAAGTCCGGAGAGGGAAATTTTAGTTTTTCAAGGAATGTGGTGGTGGTGGGAGAAGGAAGCGAGGTGGTGGTTTTAGAGGATCATCAATCAGAAACGACGGAGCCCCAATCCTCTGTCGCTTTTTCAAGATTGATTCTTAAATCGGGAGCAAAAGCGCATTTTTTTTACACCCAGGAACTGAACGCTCAGACGGCACATTTTTGGCATCAGAAGTGTACTTTGGAGAGAGAAGCCCAGCTTTTCCATACCTCTGTGATCATGGGCGGGGGTGTGCATAAAAGCCATTTGGAGGTGGAGTTGTCGGGCCAAGGGGCACGGAGCGAACTTTTTGGTATTCTTTTGGGAAAAAAAGAACAGCATTTTGATATCGGCACGTACCAACATCACCTAGGAGACCATACTTACAGCGATCTTCTTTTTAAATCAGCTCTGAAAGATGGCGCCCGTTCGATCTATACGGGGTTTATTAAAGTAGAGAAACAAGCCCTGGAAACAAATGCGTATCAAGCCAACCATAATCTCCTTCTTTCCGAGCGGGCGCGGGCGGATTCCACTCCGGTGCTTGAGATTTTAACGAACGCGGTTCACTGCAAGCATGGAGCGACGGCGGGGCCATTGGGTTCGGAGGAACTTTTCTATCTCCAATCCCGAGGCCTTTCCGAGCCTGAGGCTGAAAAAATGCTGATTGGGGGTTTTTTTGAGCCTATTTTAAGGAAGTTGCCCATGCTGGAAATGCGGGAGCGGTTGGCCGCCAGGGTTGCGGAGGCTTTGTGACCCAGCTGATTGCGGTGGCTAAGGTTTTGGAAATCCCTCCGGGAGGGATGAAGGTGGTGGAGGTGGAGAGTTTTCGTATTGCCCTGTGCCATGTGGAGGGAACGATTTACGCCATTGAGGATGTGTGCACCCATGATGACGGTCCCTTGGGGGAGGGAACTTTGCGCGGAGGGCAGGTGGAATGTCCACGGCATGGAGCCAGGTTTGACGTTAAAACCGGCAAGGCGGTTCGGATGCCGGCCATCGTTCCTGTGCGCACATTCCCGGTCAAGGTCGAGAATGGAGAGATATTTGTGGAGATGGTGAGCGGAGTCGAACCATGAGTTTTGATCCTTTGAAGATTCGTCAAGATTTTCCCATCCTTTCGAGGAAGGTGAGGGGAAAGCCTTTAATTTATTTTGATAATGCCGCCACCACTCAAAAGCCGCAGCCGGTCATCGAGGCCATTTCTCAATACTACAAGACCTATAATGCGAATGTCCATCGGGGAGTCCACTCCTTATCGGAAGAAGCGACTCTGGCGATGGAAGAGGCCAGGGCCAAAGTGGCTCGGTTTATCGGTTCCAAGGATCCCGATACGATCGTTTTTACTCGCAACACAACCGAAGCCATCAATTTGGTATCTTACACCTGGGGCAGAAGGAATATAAAGACGGGAGATGAAATCCTCCTGACGGAGATGGAACATCACTCCAACCTTATTCCTTGGCAGGTTTTGGCTCAGGAGGTCGGTGCAAAATTGCAATTCATCACCGTCACTCCGGAAGGCGTTTTGGATCTGGAAAGTTTTAAGGCCAAGTTAAATTCCAGGACCAAAATTTTGGCCTTTTCCGCGATGTCGAATGTGTTGGGAACCGTAAATCCAGTGAAAGAATTAACGCGACAGGCGCATCAGAACGGCGCTCTTGTGTTGGTGGATGGGGCTACGGCGGTGCCGCATCTCCCTATCCAAGTCATGGGATGGGATGTGGATTTTCTGGTTTTCTCAGGCCATAAAATGTTGGGTCCCACCGGGGTAGGGGTGCTCTATGGGAAAAGGGATATTTTGGAGTCGATGCCGCCCTTTTTGACCGGAGGAGGAATGATTCAGGAAGTTCAACTGGAGCGGGCCACTTATGCCGAGATCCCCACTCGATTTGAGGCTGGGACTCCGGATATCGCGGGAGTGATAGGCCTGGGAGCGGCTGTGGAATATTTAGAGGAATTGGGTATGGAAGGAATCACTCAGCATGAGTCGGCATTGACTCAAAGGGCTTTAAAAATTTTGGGGACGGAACCTGAGGTGATGGTCTACGGGCCAGGCGAAATC
>JACQJN010000260.1 GCA_016205085.1 Elusimicrobiota bacterium
ATTTCCCTCTAAGAGCTACGCTATAGGCAACAACTCCATCCGGAATCTGTTCTTGGATAAATGGCAGAGCCTTATGAGCAATGCCTCCTTCCTCCTCCCAGAGTTGTCCTTCTTTCTCCATTTTTTCTATGAGCTTAGGCAAGTCTATAGAAGGCTTAGGTGCAGGAACAACCGCGTCTTTCTTTCCGGAAGAAACATTCTTGCTTTTAGGATTACTGGAGTCCGAAAATCTAAGCATGGGTGGGGAAAATAGGGAGCCACTGCCTACGCCTTTTTCTTTAAAAAGTTGGCTTAGCTCTTTAGAGGCTTCTTTCAAATTGCCTGAAACAACCGCTTCACGAATATTGGCTTCCCCTGCCCCTAACTGTTGCAGGATAGGCGCTGACTTAGAAAAACCTCGTGGAATATGAGGGATTACCTGAACAGTTTTTAAATTGAGATAATTTAAATATTCGACAGATCCGACATTAAGCGCTCTGTTTATTCCTGAAACGTCCATTGAGACAGGACTTACAACCTGAACCGGGACGCCCGCCTTACCACTCCTAACCTGAGCCAAGGCCTGATAAGTTCCTATCCCCGGAGCAGTCCAGAGAAGGGAAAAGACAACAATACCTGAACAAACTTTTTTAATTGATTTGAGCATTTGTGCGATCCTCCACAGATGGCTCATTGTATCTAATGATCTCGACAGAACAGATGGGCCGTAGGTCCTAGTTTCACAATATATTTCGTCCTATAATGAAATAGGCCCTTTGGACTTAAACATAACACTTTCTTTTAGGTAAGATAGTAGGGTGCACTCTTTCATCCGACAAGCTCTTCAAGAAGATCTGGGAAAAAAGGGAGATATCACCACAAAACTCCTCCTCTCCCCCTCCACACAAATTCATGCCTTCATCATAGCCAAGCAGCCCGGCATTTTGTGCGGAACCAAATTAGCCGAATCCGTTTTCAAGCAAATCTCATCCAAAATCAAGGTGCGCCTCCTGAAAAAAGACGGGCAAAAAATAACTCCGGGCCAGAAAATCATGAAAATAGAGGGCCCCCCTTCCATCCTATCGACCGAAAGAACAGCCCTTAATTTTCTTCAAAGACTTTCTGGAATCGCCACCCTGACCCATCAGTTTGTTGAAAAAATTAAAGGAACCAAAACTAAAATATTGGATACCAGAAAAACCACTCCCGGCTTAAGGGTCTTAGAAAAATACGCCGTGAGATGCGGAAGAGGAGTTAATCACAGAATGGGGCTTTATGATGCTATCCTTATTAAGGATAATCATATAAAGATAATTCGAAGCTCGAAGAGCGAAGCACTAAATCTGAAACAGAGAATTTTAGATTTTAAACAAAAATGTAAAAATATCCCGGTTGAGATGGAGGCTCAAAGCTTGAACCAGGTGCGCTTGGCCCTGGAGTATGGCGCCGATATCATCATGCTGGACAACATGCCTATTACCACACTCAAAAAAGCCATTAAAACAGTGCGCAAGTCGCCTGCCTACCGGACAGGCAGGCAACTCGCAACTCGCAACTCACGAACTCTGATAGAGGTTTCGGGAGGGGTGAATCTCGATAATGTGCGAAGTATCGCGAAACTTGGGGTGGAACGCATATCGATAGGCCAACTGACCCATTCTCCCGAAGCCTTAGATATGAGCCTGGAAATCGAATGAAGCTCCCGGACATCACCCAACTCATCCATCTTTCACAAACAGATTCCACACAGAGCCTGGCCAAAGAGTTGGCCCAAAAAGGATACCCGGAAGGAACCCTGGTTTGGGCCAATCGTCAAACTCATGGCCGAGGCCGCCTGGACCGCAAGTGGCACTCCCCGAAAGGAGGACTTTATTGTACTTTGATCTTGCGACCTCGATGCTCTCCCTCTCAATTAGGAAAACTAAATCTCTTAGTCGCGAGAGCCATGTCAAACACTCTCCATAAAATGACCCGGCTTCAAACCATCATCAAACCCCCCAACGATATTCTAGCGCGATCCAAACCTGCCGAACCCTATAAGAAAGTTTGCGGCATATTGACGGAAGCTTACGGGAACGGAAAGAAAACGGACTGGGCTCTCATGGGAATAGGAATTAACGTCAACAATTCTGTACCAAAAAATCTTAAAAATGCCGCCTCTCTGAGCCATCTCTTAAACCGAGAATTGGATATCGAATAGGTTCTGAAAGCTGTGTTGAAAGGCTTTTGGGAAATTTATAAAGTCTGGCAAGATGGATCAAAAACTGAAAGATAAAACTGTTCTGATTACGGGGGCCTCCTCAGGAATTGGATGGGCCACGGCGGTCGCCTTCGCCAAGCGAAAGTGCCGTCTGGCCCTGGCGGCTCGGCGTGTGGAGAAATTGCAGGAACTATCTCAAAAGGTTCTCCCCCCAGACACCCAAACACTGGAAATTCCATGCGATGTAACCAACGCAGAGCAGGTAAAATGGGCCGTTCAAAAAACGATCAACACCTGGGAGCGGATAGATATTTTAATCAACAACGCCGGGATCAGCGACTATCGCCCCTTCATGGACCAAGATCTGTCCACCATCGAAAAGATTTTAAATACCAACCTGATGGGAACCCTCTATATGATCCATGCTGTATTGCCCATGATGAAAAAACAAGGGAGTGGGCACATCGTGAACGTCGCCTCGGTAGCAGGGCATCTGGGCGTTCCCAATATGGCGGTCTACTGCGCTTCCAAATTTGGGATGGTGGGCCTTACCCAGGCCTTGCGCATGGAACTATACAAAACGGGAATCACACTGACGGCCCTATGTCCGGGAACCGTGGCTACCCCCATGGCGGAAAAAGCTCTTAGAAATCCCAAATTGGCCAAACGCTTGCGCCCTAAATCCGCGGACCAGGTAGCCGAGCTCATTGTAAAGAGCTGTGTCACCAAGCCTCCTGAAATCATATACGGAGAAATCCCGGGCACAATTCTTAAGCTCACGAAATTTTTTCCACGTCTGACCGATTGGCTTACCTATACCGCAGTCAAAATCTATCGTCCCTTTGGAAAATCTAATTAAGAAAAAGGCCAAAGAATTGGGGGCCAGCCTGTGCGGCATCGCCCCCGTCCTGAGGTCAGGGACGATTGAAGCCTCGGAGAGGCGTGACGCCCCCGCCCGACTGCCTCCCGAGGATCAGGACATACGGGCCTATCAAGAGTGGCTCAAGCAAAAAATGCACGGCAGCATGGGCTATATGGAAAAACAGCAAGAAGTCAGACGGGGCATCACACAATGGTATCCCGAAGCCCAATCCGTAGTCCTGTGCGGTTTTAGTTATTTTTCAGGTAAAGGTGTGCAGGAAAAAATAAACAACAAAAAGGAGAATGGAAAAATCGCAAGGTACGCCCTGGGCAGGGACTACCACAAAGTGCTTAAAAAGAAATTAAAACAGCTGCTGCTTGAAATCAAAAAAGAACATCCTACGGCTGAGGGAAAAATTTTCCTGGACACAAGCCCCGTTTTGGAAAGACGCTATGCCCGATATGCCGGTATTGGCTGGGTCGGCAAGAACACCATGCTGATCAGCCCTAAAATGGGCTCCTTTTTTTTCTTAGGAGGCCTGGCGCTTAATATTCCACTCATTCCTGACGAACCTGTTCCAGACCACTGCGGGACCTGCAATCGCTGCATCACCGCTTGCCCCACCGAAGCCTTTCCCAAAGCTCACATCCTGGATGCCTCACGCTGCATCGCCTATTTCACCATAGAGCATCCAGGATCCATCCCTGAGACATTTCGAGAAAAAATGGGAAATTGGACATTCGGATGCGACATCTGCCAGGAGGTTTGCCCCTGGAACCGATTTTCTGCTCAAACTCAAATACCGGAATTTGCTCCGCAATTTGACAGAGAAATCCCGCTGCAGGAGTTAGCCCGAATCACAGAGGAGGAGTTTCAGTCCAAGTATAAAAAGACTCCCATGGAAAGAGCCAAACGAAAAGGGCTCTTAAGGAACGCTCTCCTAGCCATGGGCAACTCCGGAGATCCGGAATTTCGCTCAGTACTGGAAACCTATAGAAATGATCCAGACCCGGTGATCCGAGAACAAGCCGAGTGGAGCCTTAAAAAAATAGCAACGGAAAGCAAAGGAAAGCCAACAGCAAAGGAAGGCAAGGACATACAATTTAGAGATGATTTGGACCAGAACTAAAACTCTCCGCAGGATTTCAATTGCTATAACCTTTTTGCTACTACAACCTTTCCTTTGCTACAACCTTTCCCTTGCTGAATCCATCTTCTCCTCCACCGAAACCGTCAAAAGCCCTCCCATGCTTCTGCTCAAAATGGTGGATTTTATCATGGCCCCCTTCTCACGGGGAGCGATGGTCCGTCTGCCACTCATAGACACGGATCCAAACCGAGGGCCCACCTTCGGAGCCCTGCCCGTGTGGGTATTTCAAAATCCCGAGGGGACCAGGATCAAAAGCATACACGCCCCCTCCCTGACCTACAACGAAATATTTCGCTGGAACACAACCTACCGATACTACCACTACCCCACTTCAAAAAGCGAGTTGGATGTAAGAGTCAGTTATGCTCAAAGAACAAATCGCGACTTCATGCTCGATTACAAAGGCCCCATCGCCTCCACTGAACTGGACATACACGCGCGCTTTCACTACGACAGAGACGGCTCAAAGCGCTTCTTTGGCTTTGGTCCTCACTCCGAAGAAACTCAAGAATCCAACTACACGCTAGATTCCTTTACCTATCTCGTTGACTTCGGTTTTCCGGTCATCCCCGATACCGCTTGGAAAATCCGGCTGGGCCATCAACTCACTGCCAGTAAAATCTCCAACGGGCCCGTGACTGCATTGTCGGACATCGGGACCATGTTCCCCGAGTTCATCACATCCAAAAGACAAAAGACGGTACTGTACCGGCTTGGATTCGGATACGACACGCGGGATCATAAAACGACTACCAAGCAAGGAATGTTCTGGGACACCTATGCAGAAGCGGCCAGGCGCCCCCTCGGAAGCGACACTAATTTCCATCGCTACGGCACCGATTTCCGGTGGTTCATCCCTCAGAACCATTTCTGGACGGCAGCCCTGCGCTTCCAATTTCAACATGCCCTGGGAGGGGAAATCCCTTTTTATCTCCAATCTTCTCTTGGAGGAAAATATACGTTCCGCGGATATGGGGAAGGCCGATTCATAGACCGAGGCATGATGGTGGCCGGCCTGGAGGAACGTTGTAAAATTTGGGAATATCCTATCGCCGGTGTGATGGCGGAGGCCAGTCTCGATCCTTTCTACCAGGCAGGATTAGTCTATCCTACCGCCCTCAAGATGCAGATGAAATACATCCGTCAAGTGATAGGAATAGCCCTGCGCATGATCGCCCGTCCACAGGTAGTAGGTTCCTTGGACTTTGGAATAGGTGATGAAGGATTGTCCATTTTCATGGACATCAACTACTCTTACTGAACGGCCGGGGAAGAAAAATTCTTCTCTAGAATTTTTTGGGCTAGTTCGCGCAGGCGGTGGCTGGATGATTGATGGACTATCTCCTCTAAGACCGGGCGGACAGCGGGCTCCCTGGCCTCCTCTAAGACTTCCAAAGCGCGAGCCTTCAGCACATCACTATAACGGTTGGATTGAATCACAAAATCTTTAATAAAACCGGCTCCCTCAGGAGAGTTTTTCAAGGTTTGGTTATTGTGCAATCGGAGTATTATCCCTGTCATAACCTCATTGTTGGCATCCTGGCTATCCAAAATACCCCTCAGATCGGCAGTCACACCGACATTTTCAACGCTCCCGAAAGCCAATAGAACCGCTTTCCGGAAGGAATATCCACGCGAACCCTGCTTCTCGAGCGCCGCTCTCAACGTTTGAATGGCTTTTTCATCCGAATAGCGCGCCACTCCTATCGCCGCCGCGCTCACCATATCCCAACCGGCATTCCCATCCGCCAAAACGCTCTCCACATACTCTCTGCCCGGAGCATAGTCCGTCTTTCCTAAAAGCATCAACGCCTTAGTCCGGATCCACAACTTTCCCAAATCATCGGAGTCGGGAATTCCAGAAGGAGCGCGCGCCTGAGCCAAGAGAGTCTCGGACAGGCTGTCGGGAAATCGCGCCCACTTTGCATCCAGGAATTTGGATAGAAGCGCTGCCCTCACATAAGGGGAAGGGTCCTGAGAAAGAGCCTGGTTCATTGCCCTGGATGCGATAGAAGAAAGTGGATTCAAGGTTTTTGCTTCCCGGTCAATCCAAGGTTGGGCCAGTTCAAACAAGGCCGCCACCCGGGCCAGGGGATCCGGATCATGCAGCGCCTGCAAAGACCATTCCCTCTCAGATATGCCGGCTCTTTGAATCTTGGCGAGTACCACCCCTCCCACATTCCATGTGGTCCATTCCGGCTTATCCTGGAGAGGTATCTCCAGCGTTCCTTCTTTGGAATGGATATGAATTGTTTGAACCGCATCCAAAGCAGGTGCATGCACATGATGGAAGGACACCGGTACTTTAAAATTAAAGATGGTGCCATCCTCTTTATGGTTGGGTCTTTGATTCCAAGATAGAAACATGCTCTTTTTCCTGGCATCCCAGCGTTGCTCTATGGCGAGGAGCGGATAGCCCCGCCGCAGAAGCCAGCTATTCACAAAAGGCTGGAGGTTCTGCCCCGAAGCAGCCTCCATCGCCGCAAAGAAATCTTGATACGTCGCATTTTCCAAAGCGAAGCGGGTCAGATAATCCTTGAGACCCCTCCGAAAAGCTTCCCTGCCAATATAAAAGTCAAGCATCCGAAGGACCTGTTCCCCCTTGTCATAATTCGTGTTGTCAAAAGCATCTTCAGGAGTAGGAAGCTCTTTGGAGACAATCGGATGGCTCCTGGGACCATCTTCCTGCCGAAAATAGTCCTCCCAAGTAGTGGTCACCGTCCTCAATAGGGCATAATCGGAGTGAAGGAAATCTTGAACCGCCACTGTGGCCATGTAAGACGCAAAAGCCTCGTTGAGCCACACATCCTCCCACCATTTCATGGTCACGTAATCTCCGAACCATTGATGAGCCAGCTCATGCGCCACCACCATGGCG
>JACQJN010000261.1 GCA_016205085.1 Elusimicrobiota bacterium
CTCCTCTTCGGAAAGGTCTAGTAGCTGAAATCAACATGATCCCGCTGATTGATGTGGCCCTGATTTTGCTGATTATATTCATGGTCATTACGCCATTCCTGGTTCAATCCCAGATAGCCGTTCGGCTTCCCAAATCCAACCAGGGAAGCTCCACCCCACAATCCTCCATCATCCAGATCCAAATAGGGCAGGATGGAAGCGTTTCCATTGAGGGGCGCCGGGTAGTATGGGAGAACCTCGAAAGAGAATTGACCCTCAAGCTCTCCCGTGCGGCTCAAAAATCAGTCTTGGTCCAGGCGGATAGAACGGTTCCCATTGAAAAGGTGGTATTTGTTTTGGATGTGGCCAAAAAACTCGGAGTGGGGAAACTGGGGATAGGGGTAGCCCCGAGTGCTTCCTAGACAGTACCTTATCTATTCTTCTATTTTTCATGCGCTACTCGTTTTCACGCTCGCATTTGTTTCCAGACCATACCAACCCGGCCTTCAACCGACTTCCTACCACATCGATTTCATAGGCCCCGGAGGCATCGTTTCTTCCGCAGGAAAATCCGCCACCCAAAACGCATCCTCCTTCAAATCTTCCACCCAAACCGAACTCCCTCTTCCCCGTCCCAGTATTTTATCTGAACTGGAGGCGACGGAGTCGCACTCAGCGCAGCAGTCCCTGCCGAAGACGGGGGCTCGTCCTTTAGGACCGGACAAAACGACCCCTTCCGTCAAAGGCATAGAAAAAAATCCGGACACCTCGGAAGCTTCAGAAAGCGGCGGGGGAACCCAGATTACGGCTGATTTTCCCAATTTCCCATACCCCTGGTATATCACCCAGGTAAGAACCAATCTGTGGGATCAGTGGTCTTCCCGTATGCCGAGAGGGGGAAACTTCAATTGCCTAGTCGTTTTTAAAATCCAGAAAGATGGTCACGGAGAAGGATTTCAAGTGGAAAGGAGTTCCGGAAACAGACTGTTTGATTATGCCGCCTTAACTTCAGCGGAGCAATCTGCTCCATTTCCGCCCCTTCCTACAGGGTTTAGAGAGCCGGAACTCACGGTCCACGTGGAATTCCGTTCTCTGTGAAAAGAAAAACGGCCTCGCTCACCCTATTCACTCTCTTTCTATCCACACTCACTCCGGCCGAACTTTTTGCGGAAAGAATTCTGAAAGTCATCACATTTAATGTGGCCGGGATCCCCTTGATTCACCCTCATATTTCCCAAAGGATCCCCGCCATCGCCCGACGGCTCAAAGAAGGAAACTATGACCTAGCCTTTCTCCAAGAAGTCTGGATCGAAAAAGACATCGAAACTTTTAAAAAAGAAGCGGGCTTTCCTTACGCCGCATCCCATTACCAAGGCTGGAGATCCAATGGCCTTGTGATCCTCTCTAAATTTCCCATCCTGAAAAACGATTTTATCCGTTACACCAACCGAGCCCCCATGACGAAGTTTTTCACGGATGCGGACGCCCTAGTCCGCAAAGGGGCCATAGCCCTGCGCCTTAAAACCCCCTATGGAGAATGGGATGTTTACAATACACACCTTATCGCCAAAATAAGATACCTGAATCAGCAAACGATACGCATGACGCAGATCTTTGAACTTTTTGAATTGACCAAAAAATTCTCCGAAGGCAGGCCTTTCATGTTTGCTGGAGATTTCAATTTCCCGACAGACAGCCCAGAGAAAGCAATCCTAGACAATTTGTTCGGGCTCCAGGATATTTGTCTGAGAGGAACCAGGGATATCTGCGGGCCCACCAGCAGAAGAAGCGGAAGAATAGATTATCTCCTTGTTGCTGACAAATCTTTAGTGAAAGAAGTTAAACCTTCCTTTAAAGAAACTTTCAAAAGCAATTCGGAAGAAATTGCTTACTCCGATCATAAGGCAATAGAAGCACTCTTTTCCAGCCACCTCATCCATAGACCGGTTCGCCCAAACCCCCACAAGCAGGCGGAGGCGCTCAAAACTATTGAAACCAGGATCGAGAATATCATCTTGGGACTAAAGGAAAAAAGCAAAAAAAGGCGCTGGATCCCGCTCTACGGCTTTTTCCATAGCCGCTGGACATACCAACTGCGAGAATCCCTAACCTCAGTGAAAAACCGGGCACTTAAAAAAAGGCAAGATATCGAATGGGAGCTAAAAAAGAAAGGCAAAGCCGGATGGATTTATTGAATAGATTACCAGCGAATGAGGCTGGACCTTTCCCACTTTTTGATAGGCTGAACCTGACCGAGATTTGTCCTTAGCCCCCGGACCCCACCGAGGACCCTCCCGTGGTCCTCCCCCAATGGGGCCC
>JACQJN010000262.1 GCA_016205085.1 Elusimicrobiota bacterium
AAGAAAATGATGAAATAAAGAAATGATGAATGATGAAATGAAAATAAAAAAGAAAATGATGAAATAGGGAAATTATGAATGATGAAAATAAACTAGGCGAAAATCGGAAGGATAAAAGAAGCGCTCTTTCCTCATTTCATCCTTCATCCTTCCTCTTTTTCCTCATTTCATCCTTCATCCTTCATCCTTCATCCTTGATATTGGCTCAGGGAGTGGAAAAGATGGAGCCCAAAAAGGCGGGAGAATTGGAAGAGGTGGTCATCAAGGGGGAGGGAACTCAAGGGTCGAGCGTTTCCAAGCCTGCCCTGCAGATGGCGGTGGACACCTACCAGACCATCCGGGAGTCCTTAAAACCCAATGAGGCCCTTTTGCTGGCGGAATCTCCCATGACATTCACATGGCGCAGGAGCCATCCCGACACCCTTCGGAACAATAGAGTCATCCAGCCTTGGCGGACGACATTCAGCGAGCAGTCGGAGATCGTTTTCCAGCCTATAAAGAAACTTGCCGAAATCCTCCGCCGGCCTATTGACGCTAAAGAGGCCAAGGGCTACCAATGGAGTCTCACCATCGCGGACGAAGAAGGCAAGATGTTTCAGCATTTCGAAGGGAAGGGCGATCCGCCTCCCGAAATCCAATGGAGCGGGAAAAATCTTCAAGGGGAATGGATCAAGGCGGGCCATGCCTATTCCGCGGTATATCTTTTCGTGGATCCCTCCGGGGCTCCCCATACCGGCGTGGGGCGGCCTTTGCAATTTACCGGCATCGTCCATCAAGAGGAGATAGGGCTTTTCATCAGCTTGGATTCCAGCATCCTTTTTGGCGCTTCCAAGCAGGCGGATAAGATTGATAAACCCCGGGGAGAAAATCTACTTCGTTCCACGGCGGATTTGATCAAGCGCCGTTATTATGGGATTCCACTGCGTGTGCGCGCTTATGCCAAAGATGTAGCCACGGCGGATGCTCAGGCTCAAATGGCCAAGGAAAATTTGGTGTCGGAGCTGATGGTTTCTCCTCAGAGCGTGGCCCTGGAGGGTTACGCCGCGCCTTTTTCGGAACAGCGTGTGGACCTTCTTCTTTTAAATCGCTAGCAAGGTATGAAAGTTTTAATTACCCGGCGCGTCCCCGAGGAGGCGGTGCGGAAACTTAAATCCCATTTCAGCGTCGCCCATCACGATAGTTCCACCACCATCGCGCGGAGCCGATTGCTCAGAGCGGTTCGGGATATAGACGGGCTTCTTTGTCTTTTGACCGAGAAAGTGAACGGGGAGCTTTTGGACGCGGCGCCTAAGCTTAAAATTGTCGCGACGGCGACGGTGGGGGTGGATCATATTGACTTGGCCCAGGCCACGAAAAGGGATATTCCGGTGACGCACACACCGGGAGTGCTGACCGAGACCTGCGCTGATTTCACCTGGGCGCTTCTTCTGGCGTCCGCTCGCCGCGTGGTGGAGGGAGACCGGTTTATGCGGGCCGGCAAATTCAAGGGTTGGGACATGCTGATGTTTTTGGGCACGGATGTTTATGGGAAAACACTGGGAATCGTGGGATTCGGAAGAATAGGTCAGGGGGTGGCCCGCCGGGCGAAGGGATTCGGAATGAAGATTCTTTATTACGATAAAATTCGGGCCGGTCTGGATACGGAACAGGAACTGAATGCGGAATTTGTGAATTTTGATCGGCTGATTCAAGAATCTGATTTTATCACCTTGCATACGGTTTTGGATGAAACGACCCGCCATCTCATCGGGAAGTCCGAATTTAAAAAAATGAAGAAGTCCGCTTATTTAGTGAATGCCTCCCGGGGACCCATCGTGGATGAGAAAGCTTTGGTGGCGACTTTAAAATCCGGGGTCATCCGGGGAGCGGCGTTGGATGTGTATGAATTTGAGCCTAAAATGGTTTCCGGACTTTCCCGATTGCCCAATGTAGTTTTGGCTCCGCATCTTTCCAGTGCTTCCCGCGAAACCCGGAAAAAAATGGCTCTTCTCGCTGCCGAGAGTTTGATTGATTATCTCATTTTCAAAAAAAATCCACGATATTTAGCCAATCCCGAGTGCGTATCCTTATCTCGCCCAACGCCTTTAAGGGCAGCTTGACCGCCAGCCAGGCGGCTGAAGCCATCGCTCAAGGTATTCGGCCTGTTCTCCCTGAGGCCCGGTTGACACTTCTGCCACTATCTGACGGCGGTGATGGGTTGGTGGATGTCCTGGAGTATGCTTTAGGTGGGAAACGGATTTTCTGCCGGGTTGCCGACCCCCTCGGCCGCAAAATCAAAGCTTCTTTTCTGTTGTTGGATTCGGACGGCTCACGGCTCACGGCTTACGGTTCACGCATTGCAGTCATCGAATTGGCTTCCGCTTCGGGGTTGGTTCTTCTTAAATCTCATGAGAGGAATCCTCTTAGAACCACCACCTATGGGACGGGCGAGCTGATCCGAAAGGCCATGGATCATGGGGCTCGGATGGTTTTGGTAGGGTTGGGAGGAAGCGCCACCAATGACGGCGGAGCGGGACTGCTGCGGGCGCTGGGTGTTCGATTTTTAGACGGTGCGGGCCAGGCGCTTTTGGGGGGGGCGAAAATGCTTTTGGGTCTGGCCCAAATTGACTTAAAAGGGTTGGATTCTAGAACCCGCCGAGTTCAGTTCGTGGCGGTGACGGATGTCAGGAATTGCCTTTTAGGAAGGTTGGGCTGCAGCAGGGTTTATGGGCCTCAGAAGGGGGCTTCTTCCGGGCAGGTTTCTCTTTTGGAAAAAGCCCTTTCGCGATATGCCCGGATCATTCAGAGGGATTTGGGAAAACGTGTGGGGCATGTGCCGGGAGGTGGGGCGGCGGGTGGGACGGGAGCAGGGATGCAGGCTTTCCTAAGCGCCAGGATAGAGCCTGGGGCGCCGCTGGTATTTAAATATTTAGGCATGCAGGAGCATCTAAAATTCGCGGACTGGATCATTACGGGAGAGGGGACTCTGGATCGGCAAAGTTTTTATGGGAAGGCTCCTATGGAATTGGCGTATTTGGCCCGGAAACACCGCAAGCCTGTGGTTGTATTATGTGGCCGGATGGAGAAGGGGTTGCAGAAAAGATTGGAAAGTTTGGGCGTCGTGAGGGTATATTCACTCATGGAATGCGGAGAACGGAATAGCATGCGTCGGGCCGGAACCCTTTTAAAAAAATTGGCCTTTCGCGCGACCAGAGAATGTTTTTGTTTCTGATTACTTTCTGGATTTCAGAATTTCCTGGACTTTCTTGAGGAGCTGGATGATGTCTTTGAGGGCATCCGTCTCGCGGCTGCGGATTTCGAAATCATACTTTCCATCGGAGAGATTCTTTAAGGCGTTCTCGATGACCTTGAGCGGGCCTACAAACCGGTGACTCCATAAAAGGGTCAGAACAGCGGCCGCCAAAAGACAGATAAAGCCGGAGAACAAGTAGGGGAGTTGGATGGCGCGCCGGATGGTCTCTATGGGAAGAAAAATTTGGTGCGTTTTGTCCGAGATCTGAATCATGCTTTTGTTGACTGTCAGGAAAAGAATGACCGCCGTGATGGCTAAAAGGATAGAGACGAAATAGACGATGTTGAGCTGAAGGGGTACATTGATCCAGAACCGTTTGCGCATTGCTAATTTTTACAAATGAGGGGGACGTTGTCAATCAGGCGGGTTTTACCCAGCCAGACAGCGGCTAGAATCCGGAGGCGTCCTTCTAGGGTTCGGGGGCGGTCCAAAGTTTTCGAATCCACCACCCGAACGTAATCCAGCTTGAGCCCCGGGATCTTAAGGAGTTCCTTCCGCATGATGTTTTCAGTTTCAGACGACCTCTTCTGTCCTCGAGCCATTTGAACTCCCCATCTCAGAATTTGCTGAAAGCGGCGAGCGCGTATCCGTTCTCCCGGTTTTAGATAGACATTGCGGCTGGATAGGGCCAGGCCGTCTTTCTGACGGATGGTGGGACAGCCTATGGTCCGCACGGGCAGGTTTAAATCTTCCGTCATTTTGCGGATGATCTGAAGCTGTTGAAAATCTTTTTCTCCGAAGTAGGCCCGATCCGGCTGGGCGAGATGAAGCAGCTTGAGAACGACCGTCGCCACTCCTTTAAAATGCCCCGGCCGGAAAGTCCCGCAGAGAATGTCGGACCAGCCTTTCACCTCCACCTGGGTGTTGAATCCTTGAGGGTAAAGATCTTGGACTGTGGGGTGGAATAGAAGATTCACCCCCGCCTGGCGGCAAAGGCGGCTGTCTTTGGCGAAGGGGCGGGGGTATCTTTGGTAATCTTCCTTGGGACTAAATTGCAGAGGATTCACAAAGAGTGAGACAATTGCCTTGTTATTTTCTCTGCATGCCCTCTCGATCAGGGACAGGTGGCCTTCATGAAGAGCTCCCATCGTCGGCACAAATCCCACC
>JACQJN010000042.1 GCA_016205085.1 Elusimicrobiota bacterium
CGGGGGCCAAGGGCAAGCCCTGGACAGGCCCCCAAAGAGGATTATGTGCAAATTTTTGCTGCATCTGGAATACGGAAGTCAATATATCAAATTTGGTAGAATCCGAAAGTCATGTCTTTAGATACTTTCAAAACCCGCGCCAGCCTTAAAGTCGGCTCCCGCTCCTTTGAGATATTCAGCCTTAAAAAACTCCAGGAGCGCGGCCTGGGGGATATCTCGCGCCTGCCTTTTTCCATTAAGATTTTTCTGGAGAATCTCCTGCGCCATGAGGATGGTTCCGTCGTAAAAACGGAAGACATCCGAGCCGTCGTGGCCGCGGCGGGCCGCCCTTCCGAGAAGGAGATTTTTTTCATGCCGGCCCGCGTTTTGATGCAGGATTTTACCGGCGTCCCGGCCATCGTGGATCTGGCCGCCATGAGGGATGCCATGAAGGCTTTGGGGGGGGATCCTTCTAAAATCAATCCCCTCCAGCCTGTCGATCTGGTGGTGGATCACTCGGTCCAGGTGGATCAATATGGCTCCCCGGAGGCTTTTGCCTATAATTCCCAGCAGGAGTTCCGGCGGAACGTGGAAAGGTATGCGTTTCTTAAATGGGGGCAGAAGGCTTTTAGAAATTTTCGCGCCGTTCCTCCCGAAACGGGGATCGTGCATCAAGTAAATCTGGAATATTTTGCCACGGTGGTTTTCTCCAAGAAAGAGGGAGGGGCCGTCTGGGCTTATCCCGATACATTGGTGGGAACCGATTCGCACACCACGATGATCAATGGCCTGGGCGTGCTGGGATGGGGGGTGGGCGGCATCGAGGCCGAGGCGGTGATGCTGGGCCAATCCGTTTCCATGCTTATCCCGGAGGTGGTTGGATTTAAATTGACCGGCAAACTTTCGGAGGGGGTGACTGCCACAGACGCCGTCTTAACGGTGACGGAGATATTAAGGAAGAAAGGGGTAGTCGGAAAGTTCGTCGAATTCCATGGCCCGGGGTTATCTTCCCTGAGCTTGGCGGACCGCGCTACCATCGCCAATATGTGTCCGGAGTATGGGGCTACCGTGGGCTTTTTCCCCGTGGATGATCAGACTCTGGATTATCTGCGCATGACGGGGAGGTCGGAGGATTTGTCCACCCTGGTCGAGGCTTATTGTAAGGAGCAGGGACTTTTCCGAGATTCCTCGGTTCCTGATCCTCACTTTTCGGATGTGGTGGAGCTGGATCTGGGCATGGTCCAGTCCTGTTTGGCGGGACCCAAGCGGCCTCAAGACCGCGTCCCCCTCAAGGAGTTAAAGGCGGCCTGGAAAAAAGATTTTCCTCAGGCTCAATCTACCGTGGCCCTCCATGAAGGCAAGTTTGACATCTCCCACGGCTCGGTAGTCATCTCCGCCATCACCAGCTGTACCAATACATCCAACCCTTCGGTGATGATTGGGGCCGGAATTTTGGCCAAGAAGGCCGTGGAGAAGGGGCTCTCCGTGAAACCTTGGGTCAAGACCAGCTTGGCTCCCGGTTCCAAGGTGGTGATGGATTATCTTAAGGAGACGGGACTTTTGCCTTACTTAGAAAGATTGCGTTTTTATCTGGTCGGTTTTGGCTGCACCACCTGCATCGGAAATTCGGGGCCTCTTTCCGAACCCATAGCGGAAGCGATCTTAAGCCGGCAGCTTGTGGTGGCGGCGGTTTTGTCGGGGAATCGAAACTTTGAGGGGCGCATCCATCCTCTTGTAAAAGCGGCCTATTTGGCGTCTCCCCCTCTTGTGGTGGCCTATGCCTTGGCGGGACGGATAGACATGGACTTACTCCAGGAGCCTTTGGGAACGGGAACAGATGGAAAGCCGGTTTATCTTAAGGATATTTGGCCCACCAATGAGGAGGTGCAGCAGGAGGTCAGGCGATGTGTCCGTGGAGAGATGTTTAAAAAACAGTATGCCAACGTGTTTGAAGGGGATGCGGACTGGAAATCTCTAAAAATTCTGGAAGGAGAGATTTTTCAGTGGGATCCTGTTTCCACGTATGTCCGCAAGCCGCCCTATTTTGAGGGGATGAAGAAACGGCCGGATCCTGTTGCGGATATACGGGGCGCGCGCATCCTGGCAATGTTTGGAGATTCCGTGACCACGGACCATATCTCGCCTGCGGGGAGTATTGCTGTGGACGGCCCGTCGGCTGGGTATCTGGTGGAACACGGGGTTCCCGTTAAGGATTTTAATTCATATGGTTCCAGACGAGGCAACCATGAGGTGATGGTGCGGGGAACATTTGCCAATATCAGAATCAAGAATCTTTTAGCTCCGGGGACGGAAGGGGGGGTCACGCTTCATCTGCCGGATAAAAAGCAGATGACGATTTACGAAGCTTCCATGCAATACCAAAAGGAGGGGGTGCCGCTTGTGGTTTTGGCGGGGAAGGAGTATGGTTCCGGTTCTTCTCGGGATTGGGCAGCCAAGGGGCCGGCCTTGCTGGGAGTCAGGGCGGTGATTGCCGAAACCTACGAGAGAATCCATCGCTCCAACCTTGTGGGGATGGGAGTTCTGCCTATGCAGTTTAAGCCGGGTGAGAGCAGGAAAAAATTAGGGCTGACGGGCCAAGAAGTATATGAAATCGAAGGAATTGCTAAAGATTTAAAGCCTAAAAAAGAGGTGACCATCCGCGCCACAGAAGACGGTGTGAAAAAAGAATTTAAGGCCGTTCTCCGCGTAGACACTCCTATCGAGGTGGAGTACTACCGCCACGGCGGCATTCTGCCTTACGTCCTTAGACAGCTGCTTTGATTCTAAATATTTTATTCTGGTATTTTCTCGCCAGCTCCGTATCGGTTTTGTTTTTGGTGGCGATTCCCATATTTTTTATGAATCTCTACTTCTACCGGGCCGCTCCCGGAAAAGGAGGCGCGCATCCTTTCCATGAGGTGACCATGATCAAGCCTTTGCGCGGCAAGGATGCGCACCTGCGCGAAAACCTTCAGTCTTTTGTGGATTTTAAACCTAAAGGGAAGTACCAATTGCTCTTGGCGATGGAGTCAAATTCCGATCCTGCATATGAGGCGGCCCTTGAGTTCCAAAGGAATAATCCCAGCGAGGACATAGAGATTGTGTTGACCGGCCCGAGCCAAGACCGGATGGGAAAGATTCATAACATGATCGAGGCCGTCAAAAAAGCTAAATATTCCATCGTGGCTTTTTCGGATAGCGATGTTCGATTAGATTCCCAAACGTATTCCAGGACTCTTGAAACTCTCTTTAAAGCCGACGCCTGTTTCCTGCCCCCTCTTTATGAAGCCCCTAAACAGCTGGGTTCCTGCATAGTGGCCGGCTACACGAACTACTTTTACTTTCAAACCTTGGCCCCGGCTCAAATGCTGGGGGCTTTGAATTTTTTTGGCGGGGGGTTTATGATGTTTCGGAGGGTAGTCTTGGAAGAGGTGGGAGGTTTGGCACCCTTTGCCCACCATATTGCGGATGACTATGCCTTAGGAAGGGCTTTGTCCAAACGCGGGAAAAAAATCAGGCTGGTCCCGCATATTTTAAGAATTCCCAGCGAGCCTGAATCCTTAAAAAATGCCTTCAAGCACATCCGGCGCTGGTCCATTATTATTCGTTCCTGTTTGACGGCCCCCTACATTTTTATCCCCGTTGCTTTTTTGCCGTTGAATGCCTTGGGTCTTTTGATTTTGGGTTTAGCGCTGCAGAAAATGGAGGGATTGTGCGTGTCTTTATTTTTCCTGGCTTATTTTTTCAGGATCGCTTCCTGCTTTGTGCAGGATGTTTTACTGAGCAAGGTCTTGCCGCCCGTCTGGATGTATCTGCTCTTGGTGGGACTGGACCTGGCTTCTCCGTTATGGTGGGGCCTTTCTTTTTTATCCAATAGGATCGAATGGCGAGGAAAGCATTACAAAGTTAGGACCGGTGGGGAAGTCGTGGTAGTGTAGATCATATTTTTGTGGCGCCGTACACGCCCAGCAGGATCAGAAATCCGCCAACGCCGCTCCAAACAGTGAACAGCTCGTTCTGAAGAAACACGCCTAGTACAACCCCCACCAAAGGCTGCAGGAATATGAAGTTGGCCAGTTGCGAAGCCGGCACCAGTTCCAGGGCCTTATTCCAGGTGAGGGTTCCCAGGAATGTGACAAATACGGCCAGGTAGATGATGCCGCCCATCGATGAGATGGGAATCAAATCCTTGGGCCGCGTGGAGAAAGAAGATCCCAGCGCCAATGTCATGGGAATAAGGCCTATCACAGTGGTGATGGAGGTGAGGGACATGGCATTCACTTTCCGGAGCAGTGGTTTTCCCAAGATGGAGTACAGGGCCCAACAAATCCCATGCAGAAATAAAAGGATGTCTCCTAGGAAATGGGGGGTAATGGCGGCATTCCAGAACGGAATTCCCTGCAGCACGATAAGCGTGGAGCCGGTCAAACCGCTTAATATGGCCGCCATTTTAGGCAAGGTTAATCCCTCTCCTAAGAATAAGGCCGAGAGGAAAACGATGGCCAAAGGTTCCACGCCGACCAGGAGCGAGGCGTTTGTGGCGCTGGATAGGTTTTGACCCACGGTTCCTATGGTCAGCGGTACTGCGTATCCTACCACTCCCACCACCGCCATTTGCATCCACATTACCCTGTCTAATTTAAGGCGGCGCCAGGTCCGGATCAGGAATGGCAAGAAAAGGAATCCTCCTAAAAGCGTTCTCAGAAATACCGTTTCCAGGGAAGTGAATCCTCTGAGGGCGTACGCGGTAGCCACATAAGAAGAACCCCCAAGAAAATTGCTTAGAATGAGAAGAAAAATAGCGCGCGGACTCATGCGGGGATATTATTTGACTTCTTGAATCTGAATGTCTGAGGAGGTCTTGGGAAACAGCCGTATGGCGTAGGGTTGGGTGAAGGCTTGGATGACAAAGCTGCCCTTTCCCGGAGTTTTGACGCGATAGCGCACCACCGTTTTTTCTTTTTCCTGTTTGGGTTCAAGAAATTGGACCGCGAATCCTCCTGTGGGACGGCTGCCCAGGAAAATGATTACGGCAAAATATTTCTTAAAATCCACGGGCGGGGCTTTTGGGTTTAATACGGATTTCCAAATTTCTTCCCACGCGGATTGCTCCTGTATAATTTTTGCGCCGGCTTTTTCCTCTCCGCAGAACTGACCCGCCCATTCCATCTTTTTCACCTCGCTCTTTCCCATCCCCAAAAGCGCCCAACAACCGACGACCAACAACCGGCCCCATTTTCTCTCAGTCATGCTTGCCGCCTACTAAAATCTTGGGGATGCGCAAAGTGGGTAGTCCATCCGAAACGGGCACCCCTTGTCCTTCCTTGCCGCAGGTGCCGATGGCCCAGCCCATATCCCAGCCCAGACGGTCTATGGATTTTAGGATTTCGGGCCCCACACCCAGAAGGCTGGCATCCCGAACTTGGTGCTTGATTTCGCCCCCTTCCACCCAAAAGCCTTCGTCCACCTCAAAAACAAACTCTCCCGTGGCGGTGTTCACCTGTCCCCCGCCCATTTTTGTGACCAGGAGCCCTTTTTCCAGAGAGGCCAGTATTTCCCGGGGGTCGTCCTTACCCGGCGCAATATAGAGGTTAGACATCCTGGGGATAGGTTTATGGTGGTAGGATTCTCTTCTTCCATGCGCATTGGAGGACACACCGTCCTTTTGTGCGGTGGTGTAGTCATAGAGGTAATCCTTAAGCACTCCATTTTCGACTAAAACGGTCAGCCTGGCCTCCGATCCCTCGTCGTCATAAGCGAACGATCCGCGGTAAAAGGGAATGGTAGGATCATCGATGATGGTAAGAAATTCTGGAGCCACCGTTTGTCCTATCTTTCCTTGATACACGGGAGAGGTGCCTTCCTGGACCAAGTCTGCTTCCAGGGAATGCCCTATGGCTTCATGGATCAGAGTGCCTCCCGCCTCGCTGGCGATGATGGCGGGCATTTCTCCCGCCCTGGCGGCGGGGGCGGAGAGTTTGGCCACCGCCTGGCGCGCCGCTTTTCTGGCCAGTTGTATGGGATCCGTGTCTTCCAATATTTCAAATCCTTTCAATCCTCCCACCACCTCATAACCCGTCTGGAGAATTCCATCTTTTTCAGTGGTCACATGGGCCGTAAAAAGGACCGTGGTGCGAGCCTCTTCCCGAAAATGGCCCAAGGAATTAATCAGGATGAATCGTTTTCTTCGTTCTCCGTAGGTGAGGCTCACTTGGCGGATATGGGGGAATCCTTCGCGAACCTCCTGGTCCGCCTTTTTTAAGATTTCTATTTTTCGGTCCAGAGAAATTTCCTCGGGCTTTTGGATGACGGGATGAAGGACGCGGGAAAGCTTCCATTCCTTTTGAGGCGATCTTTGGGGAGGAATCCCTAGGGTCCTGGTGTAGAGTTGAGCGGCGGCTTCGGGGTTCCATTCTCCCAGGCTGGAGTAGAATGTCTCATGCTGCTTAATATGTCTTAATCCCACCCCTTGGTCCCGTCCCGAAAGAATCTCCTCCACCTTGGAGTCCTCCAGATGGATGGTGGTCCCTTGGGATTCTTCCAGGTACACCTCTCCATAATCTTTTCCCATGGTGAGGGGAGCCCAATGATGGATGTCGATCCCGGACTTGGTCATGGTTTTCCGCTCTGCCGAGCACAACCATTTCCGCGCACACCCGCAAGCGGGTACCCGTGCTTGGTCATGTCGCCAAGGGGAGGGTGAAGTTGAATGCGCTCCCCTGATTGAGCTGTGATTTTACCTGCAGGGTTCCGTGGTGAGCCTCCAAAACCTTTTTGCAGAAGGCCAGACCCAGTCCCCATCCTTCCACTTGACCCGTGAAGGAGGATTCGATTTGGTAGAACCTCTGAAAGATTTTACTTTGTTCCTCCGGCGGGATCCCGGCGCCGTTGTCCGCGATGGATACCCTTGCGTTGGCTCCCTCTTTTTCAATAAGCAGGCTCACCGCCTTTTGCTTTTTCTGATTAAATTTTACCGCGTTTTCGATCAGATTGCGGAGCACCTGTCTGATCAGATTGGGATCTCCCAGAACGATGAAAGGGGTGGACTCCAATGCCATCTCCACCTTGGAGTTTCTTTCTTCCAGCCATTTTTTCATGGAGGCGGCTTCTTCCTTCGCTACCGCGACCAGGTCGAACTTGCTTTTCGGCATATGGACGGGATCCAGCTCTTCCAGAGTCACAAAGTTCAAAAGCTTTTCCACCAGTTCGGCCAATTTCTGGCCCTGCTGATTGATGGTCGTCAGGGATTTAAGGGCAAAATCGTTCAGTTTTTGCCCCTGGCCTTCTTCCAGCAGCACCTGAGAATAGCCCGTGATGGAAGCCAGAGGGGTTTTGAGTTTGTGGGAGATAAGAGACAAGAAGGAGCGTGTCAGTTTCTCCTCCTGTTTTTTTGCGGTGACATCTCGGAAAATCCAAAGCCAGCCCTCCGATTCCAGACGAATGATGCTGCCTTCCAAAATCAATTTTTTGGGGCTTTCCCGAAGCAGCTCAAAGGGGGTCACCCTTTCCTGGCTGGCCAAAATTTGGGGCAGGTCCGGGCTCATGGCCATGTGCTTGAATCCTTCTCGGATGTTTTGAAAAGAGGCGGTTTCGGGGTCCAGAAAATGGTGGGCGGCTTTATTGATGAGCAAAATGATCCCCTTGGGATCGGTCAAGACGGCCCCCTCTCCCATCTGAGAGAAAACGGTTTGAAGTTTTTGCTTTTCTTCCCTCAACGAAGAAAAGAGCCTTGCGTTTTCTATCGCCACGGCGGCCTGGGAAGCGAAGGCTTCAAAAGTTTTTAAATCCTGATCCGAAAACGGCCCGTCGCTGTGGTTGATGGCTTCCACTACCCCGATGACGTGTCCTTTCATCACCATGGGGGCCGCCAATATGGAACGGGTAACAAACCCGGACTGCTCATCCATCTTGGGACTCCAGCGGGGATCCTGGCGCACATCGTTTATGATCAGTGATTTGACTTCCTTCGCGACGCTTCCCGCAATGCCTTGGCCCAGCTTCAGGCGCACCTTGGATGTCTCCTCTCCCAGGCCCAGTGCCACATCAAAATAGAGCTCTTGGGTGGATTCATCCAAGAGAAGCAGGGAGGCGCTCTCGGCTCCCACCACGCGGGAGGAGAGTTCCATGACAGTGGTTAGGAGTTCGGAGAGTTCCAGTTTGGATGAAAGAAGACGCCCCACCTCCAGCAGAAGTTCTAGATTTTGAGTATCGTCGGCGTGATCGGGCGTGTTAGGGGACATAGCGTAAGGTTATGGCGTAATAATGGCCCAGGCGATCGCCCTCCCTTCTCCAGGCGTTGTACCCGAAATCGAATCTCCATCCTTCGGTGATCTTAAAATCCATTCCCGCTAAGAAGGAATGGCTGGGTCGCAGCGAGGTACGATATTTCGCATGGGAATAACCCACAAACAACCGGCTTTGGGATTCGGGATCGACGGCGCGTGAAAACTGGAATGAAGCGATCCAGTCCGGGAAATCGGTCGAGGGGCGCAGGGCTTGGAGAACGGCGATGTCGGATTGGTTCAAAACGCTTAAAGCGCGGTTGTTTTGTTCTAAGGATTGGTCATATCTGAAGCCGGCGCCGGAGAAGAGGAACCGGAATTCCTGGTAAAAATTATGGATCAATTGTATCTCCATGGCGGTCTCATTAAAATTGCCGTTTAAGTGATGGTGGATTGAAGACAGGGAGGACGCAATTTGCAGAGAACTGTTTTCCATCTCTTTAAGGGGTATCTCAAATAGGTAGTACAAGCTGCCTCCCTCTGCGGAACTGGGGGAGGATGTGGTTTTGGGGTAGTAAATAGGAGTGATTCCGATGAGAGAGCGGGCAAAGGACCTATTGAAGTACAATTTGGCTGAAGGCACCCATCCGGACAGACTGCTGTCTCTGTAAAAAGACGCATCTATGCCTGTGCTCCAGAAAGTGGAGATGCGCACGGAGTAGCCGGCCGAATTAAAAAGTAGTTTGTTGGATCCGAAGGCAAACTGGTTTTGAAACCAGGAGGCTGCATGAGCGGAAACGGGTAAAGCCAGCCCCAATAAGAGAAAGGCGCATTTTTTCACGTCTGGGTAAGACTACAAAATTTGTAGAATGTGGACTAGATAGCGAAGGGGATTGTGACAGGAGGGGTGGCCGAGCGGTCTAAGGCGGCGGTCTTGAAAACCG
>JACQJN010000275.1 GCA_016205085.1 Elusimicrobiota bacterium
CCTGGAATGCGACGCCAAAAAACAGGAAATCACGGTGGATGAAATTTTGGTGGGAATCGGTCGCGCCCCCAACGTGGAAAGCCTTAATTTAGAGGCTGTCGGGGTAGCGTACGATAAAAAATCAGGGGTGAAAATAAACGACTATCTGCAAACGACCAACCCTCGAATTTACGCCGCGGGAGATATCTGTCTGGCCCATAAATTCACCCATGCCGCCGATGCCGCAGCTCGAATCGTCATCCAAAACGCCCTTTTTTGGGGCCGCAAGAAGTTGAGCGCCCTCACCATCCCCTGGTGCACCTACACCGATCCCGAAATCGCCCATGTGGGAATGTACGAAAAAGACGCCGTGGCAAAAGGCATCCCCGTACAGACATTTATCCAAGAACTTAAAGAGGTGGACCGCGCCGTTTTGGATGGAGAGGAAGAGGGACTCATCAAAATCCATACCCGGGAAGGAACGGATCAAATTTTAGGAGCTACCGTAGTGGCTCGTCACGCCGGAGAGATGCTCAGCGAAATCACTCTAGCCATCACGGGCGGGCTGGGACTTAAAGCTATCTCCAAAACCATCCATCCCTATCCCACCCAGGCCGAGGCCATTAAGAAAATAGCCGATGCTTATAACCGAACCCGTCTGACGCCAAGGATCAAAAAACTCTTTCAAAAATGGCTTTCCTGGCGGCGGTGACGCCGTTTGATAAAGCCGCCCAATAAAAGTATCCCCCCCATAAATCCGCCCAGGTGAGCCCACCAGGCGATGCCGCCGAAATGTCCCACTCCCGACGCTACCGCGACTGTCCCGGAATAGAACTGGACCCAAGCCCAAATGCCTAAGAAAAGAAAGGCGGGAATCTGCACCTTCTGGAGAAATATAAAGATAGGCACCAACGTCACCACACGGGCCAATGGAAAGAGAATGAAATAAGCTCCCATCACCCCCGCCACCGCCCCCGAAGCCCCTATGGTAGGCACAGAGGAACCCCAACTGAACCACAACTGAGTGAAAGCGGCCGCCAACCCCGAAAGCAGATAGAAAAAAAGGTACCGGAAATGTCCCAAACGGTCCTCCACATTGTCCCCGAATATATACAAGGTCCACATGTTGGAGATGAGATGCATCCAGCCTCCATGCAGGAACATGGAACTGAAAATTTGAGAAAATGAAAAATGAGCAGGCACAAGGCCATAATAGCGGATGAATGGTTCCAAATAGGGCCCCAAAGAGAGCTCATAAAAGAACGCCAAAAAATTGGCCGCAATGAGCCCTAAATTGATAAACGGGAAAGTACGGGAAGGGATATTGTCGTATAGGGGTATCACCCCACCACCTGCCTCTTAATGCGGCGGCCCACTGCACGGGTCAGCATCCGGAGTCTCTCCCCAAAGGGAAGTCTCCAAAAGTTGGTGGCAATGACCCCCTTGGTAAAGAAGCTCTTGCGGGAATAATCGATGGCCACCTCCACCATGACAGGTTTCTTCGTGGCGGCGATCTCAAAAGCTTTCTTTAGGACGGAATTCAACTCCGCGTTCAACTCAAGAGGCAAATATTCACAGTGAGTCGCACGGGCAAAAGACTCCACGCTATAGGGATGAAGCACACTGCATGTATCCCGGTTGAAAGAGGTTCTTTGCAACTGCACAATTTGCCCCAATTCCCCATCCCGCAACACACAGATGACAGGAGCCATCTTATAAGCTGCGGCGGTTAAGAGTTCCAGCCCCGTCATCAGAAGGGCTCCGTCCCCCGCCAAAGCCACCACATTCCTATCGGGATTGGCGAATTTCGCTCCGATGGCTGCCGGCACAGAATACCCCATGCAAGAGTAATCTATGGGCCCAATGAAGCAACCAGGCCCCTGCAACCGCAGGTGCTCCATGGCCAGAAACGTGCCGTTCCCGCTATCCGTGGCGTAGATGGCTTTGGGCCCCGCTATTTTTTGCAGGCTTTCAAAAAAAGCCGCCGGGGCCACTTTTCTTCTATTGGTCTTTTTAAGCCACTGCCTCTGGATTTTTTCATGTTCTCGTGAAATCTCTTTTCTCAAAGCCTCGTTTTTCCGAAAATCCAGATGAGGAATAAGAGCTTTAAGAAAAGCGACCGCATCCGACTCAATGGCAAGCCTGGCGGGATAATTCCGGTTGAACACCTCCCGGTTGATATCCACATGAATAAGATTTTTAGGCGCCGCGAAACCATAGCTGGCGGTGGCCACCTCCCCGAACCGGCAGCCGATGGCGACCATACAGTCCGATTGTTTCATTATATTCCTGACGAATGGGGGAGCCGACGCCCCCAATCCATTCCACAGCCAAAGGGGATGGCTTTCAGGGAAAATCCCCTTGCCTTGAATGGTGGTGGCTACGGGAACGGAAATCTTTTCCGCCAGCTCTTGGATCAAAGAAGAAGCGCCCCTGGCTCCGTTGCCTATATAGAGGAGGGGACATTGAGCCTGACGAAGGATTTGGGTTGCGGTTTCACTATCTTCCGGTTTGGGCTTAGGAACTCCAGGTTTAGGCTCATTGTACCTGAGCCCAGGGACTTGTTGAGTGAGCAGATAAAAATTGGCCGGTATTTCCACCGCCACGGGCCCCGGGGTTCCGCTCCTGGCGATGGCAAAGGCTCGGCGGATGCTAGGATAGATTTCATCTGCGCGAGTAGGCTTTAAAATGGCCTTGGTGATGGGCATAAGCACCGCCAGTTGGTCCACATCGTGAAGCTGATAGGCCTTGCCCGTGTCTATCCGAATGCCGCAGGTGAGCACCAGAAGCGGCACATTGTCCATGTAAGCCTCCGCCACACCGGAGAGGCAGTGGGTGACTCCCGCCCCAGGAACGACATTGACCACCCCGATGCTGTCCGAGGTGCGGGAGACGGCATCCGCCATAAAAGAGGCGCACTGCTCATCCGTGACCAGGATGGGAGTTATCTTTTTGGAGCGCTCCAAAGAATCGTAAAGCTCTATGTTGTGAGTGCCCGGAATCCCAAACGTAAACCGGACCCCCTCCTCCTCCAGAGCCCTGACCACAATATCCGACCCTCTAATTTTCATGGTTAGATTTTTGCAGAAATATAGTACTTTTTCGGGGTCCTGCCCCCTCTCCTCATATTTTGACATTTTGCCAGGTTGGTCGAGGGATTTGCCCGGAAGAAAAGTGTGTCGCAGGGCCGCCCCGCAGGGGTCCGCGAGTAGCGAGCAGCGTTAAACTCGCAGACATTTAGCATTTGGTCGGCCCGAGAGGGGCAGCAGTGCCGCATATGGCAACTGCGGTTTTCGAAGTGGCAACCACAGACAGGACCCCAAAAAAGTACTATATTTCTGCAAAAATCTAACCATGAAAATTAGAGGGTCGGATATTGTGGTCAGGGCTCTGGAGGAGGAG
>JACQJN010000043.1 GCA_016205085.1 Elusimicrobiota bacterium
GGATACTCTACGAAGCCTTTAGATCAGGTGGACAGCGTACTTAAGGAAATGGGGATTACGGATGGGGGTCAACTCTCCGCTTTTACTCCGCAACAGCTGGGCAAGAAGTTGGGTGTGGACGCTGTGGTGTATGGGGAACTTCTCGAATTCACTTACAAAACAACGGGTTTTCTGAACATCCGCCAGGTAAAGGCACGTTTTAAGATGGTGGATGCGCTCACGGGTGAAACCCTGTGGGAAGCAGAAGGACTGGGAGCCAATTCCGAGGGAGCCGTATCCAGTTCCGCCGCCATTCAAGCCGGTCTGAAATCTCTGGGCACCCAGCTGGTGGAGAAGGCGGTCCAGAGCCCCTTGAGGACCGAAATATGGGATATGATTTGGAACGCCATAGAATTCCTACCTAGAGCTCAATAAATCAATTTGGATTGTGTTTAGCTTCTGAAAAGAGGGCGGGCCTGTACAATTTCACCGGTTTCCGTGCTGACATAGAGATCCCACTGAAGGGCTCTGCGTCCGACCCGGATTCTGTGGGCCACATAAAAAGAGGAGCCGTCTGGGGTAGGAAGGATGACCCTCCATGCTACATCAGCAAAATCTCCTTTTTGTATGGTGTATTTTTGGGGCACCCCAGCGAAAGTGTGGTACGTGATTTCCTGTCCCGGAAGTTTGTTTAGAATTTCGCTCAGGGTGAAATTTGATTTTTTGAAGTTGGGAAGATTAGGATACAGGGCCCTGTCTGATCCGGCCAGTTGATCTTCCGTGAGTTTGGCCGGAATAGCGGGGAACCAGCGGCCGCTCGCAGTGAGGAGCTCGTTCCGGTTTAGAGAAATAACCACCTCGATTTCGGTGTCCTCCACCCGGAAGCTTAAATCCCCATAATGGGTGTGAAGATATTGTGGTCCATAATGAACCCGGGCGATAGGATCTCCCAAAGATTCCAGGATTAGGACTTCGGTCACTTCCGGCTTATCCTCCGGTTTGAGACCGAAAGGACTCCGGTTCTGGTCCAGATAAGAGTTCGCCAATTTCAGGGCCCTTTGCTTTCTCTCATCTACCAGGATGGCTTTTGTGGAACGAATTTGGATCTGGGCCGCATCCTCCCTTTGTTTGATGAGGGCCGCCATCTTCTCCGATTTTTGGGCGATGTCGGGATGCTCCTGTAGAAATTGCGGCTTCATTTGCAATGTTTCCAGGAGCGTGATGGCCTCGTTGGACATCTGTTGGATCATTCCGTCCGTTTGCAGGTTGGGAAGTGTGGAAATGTATATTTCCAGAATGGAAGAAATATAGGTGACTAGGTGAAAACCAGGGATAGCGTTGTCGTACCAATAAAATCCCAAGTGCCTAACCAGAGCGTCCAGAAGAGGGTGGCCGGTTATCTTTTCGCGTTCCCTGTATTGCTCGCTGGCTTGCAGCAAAAAATCTTCCCGCATCCTGTTCAGTCTCTCTTCGGAGATGGAGTTCCCAGCTTCCAGATAACGTTGGATGGAAGCGTCGAACTCCCGAGCTTTTTCTTGGAGTTCAATCAATTCGTTTTGGGAATCAATGGCGGGGATTTCCTTTTCTCCGTTGAGGATGGTTTCGATGATGGATTGGATCATTCGGGGGCGCTCCGCAAAATTGCGAGATAGTAAGTAGAGCATGGAGTAACCTAAGCGATCCGGGTCCCAAAACCGATTGTTGGCTTCTGACTCTGCAATCGCGGTGATGGAATTCCTGTGGCCCTGAAGATTCTCGTACCCCCGGCCGTGCAAGGTGCGGCGGTAATCCTGTCCTTTTTGGTTTTTGTCCACCAGGGCCTTGAGCGTCTTAGAGATTGAGTCAGGAACAAGGTTCAGCCAAAATGTGAAGTACTCTCTCCGTCTTTCAGGAGTTTTCTCCACCCAGGACAGTCCGGAGTAATTAAGGTGGGGCAGGTAATAAACGACCAGGGCTTGAGCAAAAGGGCTATGGAGGAGGTCCAAGACATCCATGACCGAACCAAAAATTTCTTTAAAAGGTTGTAGTTCTGCCCTCTGTTCCGGTTCCTCCATCTTTGCCTGAGCAAATCGCTCTGCTTCATCACGGTCTACCTGTCTCCCCTCATTTTCCATAGTTTTCCTAGATTCGGCCGAAAACGCCCACTCCCTGTATTCGCTGATGGCTTGATACAGGGCGACGGCTGGATTTAAAACAGAGAGAATTCTCTCGGCCATTTCGTCTCGGGCGGATTCAGAGAAACGGGTCAATATTTTGGAAGGATTCAGGGAAGAAAGAGATCGTTGGAGAAGGGAAGCATTTTTAAATCTTTGTAGAATATTCGAATCGGAGAGGGCCTTTTTCCAGGAAAGAAGATCGGCATCATTGGTGATTTCTTTGGGGGACTGCGAAGGATCGTTAAAGGCGGATGCCAAAGAATCTATGTCCACAGCGGGAATTCCTTGAGTCGTCAAATTCTTAAGGACCGAGTCATAGACTTTTGGATCCACTTCCCAAACAAATGAATTGGTGAAGAGGGTTCTGTTGGCAAGTTTCGTAATCCCATCGGGATAGCGTTCCGGGATGGCGTTTATAGTGTCTTCTTTACGGTATTCGAGTTTGCCCTGCGGATCACGAGGCAGTTCTATGTAAAGAATTCTTTTCTTGGGAGGAAGGGTCCGCGTGGAAGAAGATGGGGAAAATGAAATCGGCTTAAGAGAAAAGCCCTTTAAGCCGGAAAAGACGGCGCTTGCTTCGGAAGGCCAACGAATGGAGCCGTCAAACCTACGTCCCACTGAGATATGGGAAGATTCTGGCGAAGTTATCGTGGCCAAAGGGCGGAGGGAATATGCATGGTTGTTTGGTACGGGTTGCAGCACTTTCGGCTGAAGGGTGGCAGATTTTATGTTCAGAAACGGGTGAGTCTGCCCTATCCCGTAAGAGATTTCATAAGGGGCATGAGGGATCAGAATGGTTGCTCCCGGATGGACCTGGATCATGGGAGTTGTCAGCGGTTTGATTCCGGCATTTCCTCTTTGGGTAACTTGGGCCACGGCTTGGTAACAACCTAAACCCGGCGCGGTCCAAAGAAAGGAAAAAATGGTGAGTCCTGA
>JACQJN010000044.1 GCA_016205085.1 Elusimicrobiota bacterium
CCGGTGTCCACCACCCATGTTTCTACCGGGGCAATTTTCGGGATAGGGTTTTGGCGTGGAGGGCAGGGTTTCCAATGGGGCATGGTGAAAGGCATTCTCTTGGCTTGGTTGGTGACCCTTCCCTGTTCCGCTCTTTTGGGAATAGGAGCCTATTGGTTGTTTTCATGAAAAAAATATCGGTCATCATTCCTACTTGGAACGAAGAGAAAAGGATTGAGAACTGTTTGAAACGATTAAGGCATCAATCTCCCGATTCAGAGTTGATTGTTTCGGACGGTGGGAGCTCCGATAGAACGGCGCTATTGGCTTTTCAACTGGCGGACAAGGTGATCAAGTGGTCCTCTCCTAACCGCGGGGCCCAGCTTCATCGGGGGGCCTTGGAGGCTTCGGGAGATCTGCTTCTTTTTCTGCATGCGGATTGTGAGTTGCCTGAGGGGTGGCCCATCGTTTTGGAGAAAGCGTGGTCCGAGGCTCCTAAAATGGCGGCGACCGTATTTTCTATCGACTACTGCCAAGCGGAATGGAAGTATCGCCTCATTGAAAAAGTTCAGTATTGGCGTTGTAAATTTTTCCAGGTTGCTTATGGAGATCATGCCTTTTGTGTGCCCAGGCAGGTATATGAATCTTCGGGGGGATTCCCTCCGATCCCACTGATGGAGGATATCGCTTTCTGTCGCCGGTTGAGAGACTTTGGGAAAATACAAATCCTCAAAGAGAGGGTGAGGTTGTCTCCCCGCCGCCAAATGCAGAAAGGACCTCTTATGAATGCGCTGAAAAACAACATGCTGGTTTTGATGTGCCGAGCAGGGGTCTCTCCGGAAAAATTATGGCGATACTATTATGACCAAGTCCGGGTACCCCGAAGGGGTGCCTGCCTGCCGGCAGGCAGGGACGCGGAAATGGTTGGAGGTCGGCAGACCGTAAACCATGGCCATGCATGATAACCTCCTGCTAATTTTCTTGAAGGCTCCTGTTTCGGGGAAAGTGAAAACACGTCTGGCTTTGACACGCGGAGAGGAGGAAGCGGCGCGGATTTATAAAGAAATGGCCCAGGATATATTCCATCGGTTCAGAGGTTTGCCGGGAATTTCTACGGTGGTGGCCTATGAAAGAGCGCAGGAATTTCCCGATCTGATTTGGCTGGATGAGCACAATCCAAGTTTTGTGGAACAGGAGGGGAATGGATTGGGAGAGCGTCTTGAGAATGCCTTTCGTTGGGCCTTCGCATTGGGGGCCAAGCGGGTGGCGGCTATCGGAGGCGATTCTCCAGGGCTTCCCGTGGATTGGCTGACGCAGGCTTTTAAAAAGCTTGAGCGGGGTCATTTGGTTTTAGGTCCCGCGGAAGACGGGGGGTACTATCTTATCGGCATGAATCATTTGGAGCCTGACTTATTTGTGGATATTCCTTGGTCTACTTCGCAGGTTTTTAATCGCACTCTGGAGAAAATAAAAGAACGGGGGCTGCCTTTTTTTCTTTTACCCGCCTATTTCGATGTCGATGACGAAAAATCACTCAAACGCTGGAGGGAACGAAATGATAGAGTTGTTGTCGGAAACCATTTTGTATAAGTCCGATCTTGCCCATTTTCAAAGAGGCGACATATCTCTCTTTTTGGATGGGGCTTCTCCCAACTGGGTGGCGACGGATCCAAAAGGGGCCTGGATCCTTTCTCGGGTGGACGGGGAAACACCCTTCCGTCGGATTCTGGAGGAATACCAGAAGGCATTTGATTTATCCTCCGCCAAGGCCTGGCTGGATTTGCATGAATTTATTCGGGAGGCTTTGCGGGTTCAAATGCTTTTTTCGCGCCCTGTTTTAAGACCGGCTTATTTGGGCAGGGCCCAATACCTCAAACCTCAACATCTGAGCGAATTTTGGATGCACGTTACCCAGACTTGCAATCTCTCCTGTGCCCACTGTTTGGTGTCGTCCCACCCCAAGGGAGAAAGGGGGCAAAGTTTTTCTTTTTATAAGAGAGCGATTGAGGAAGCGGCGGATTTGGGCGTTCGTAGGTTTTATTTTACCGGCGGGGAGCCTTTTACGCGTCAGGATCTATTGGATTTGATCCAGCTCGTTACGGAAAAAAAACAGGCGGAACTGATTATCCTTACCAATGCGACTCTCTTGGGGAGAAAAAGATTGAAGGAGCTCCAGCCCTTCAGCGCGGAACGGCTTAAATTCCAGGTGAGTTTGGATGGCGCCACTCCCGAGGTCAATGACGCCATCCGGGGTGTGGGTTGCTTCCTTGAGACAAGCGAAGGGGTGCGTGCTTTGGCGGGGCTGGGATTTGAGGTCTCCCTGACGGCTGTGGCGACCCGGTCCAATTTGGAAGATCTGGCAGGCTTGCCGGCATTGGCCAAGAAACTGGGAGCCAAATCGGTGCACCTCATGTGGATGCACAATCGGGGAAGAGTTTTGGAGGAAATGCCGGATGATTTTCCCACCACCCAGGAACTCGTTGGGTTGATCCGGCAGGTGAGAAGAAACTGCCGGGAGTGGGAGATTTCCTTGGACAACGAGGATTCCTGGTCCACGCGGTTAAAGGGGCAGCCGGGCAAGAAATATGATTATTCCATGGCTTGCTGGGAGAGCCTCTGTATGTATATGGATGGAAATATTTATCCTTCGGCTGCGATGGCGGGATATCCGGACCTGAAATTGGGGGATGCTCGGCGTAACTCTTTAAAATCTATTTGGTTAGACAGCCCCATCGCCGGGCGGTTTAGGGAGAAGAGCTTGATCCAACAGGAAGAGATGCTGGAGGACCCTTTTCGGTTTTTGACGGGCGGAGGCGATTTGGAACATACCACTTTCTTCAACACTTTAGATCCCTATTATCCCCTCTATGTGGAGACGATGAAGGATTTGATGGAAGAGTTGGCTCTTCAAGGGAAAAGAAGTTTCAACCTGAAATCGGGATATCGCCCTCCTGTGATCTACTACGCCATGGGCCAGGAAATGGCAGGGGTGGGGGCGACCAAGGAGTGGCTGGAGACGGAGGATAAGCCCGTGCTTCTGCAACATTCCAATTGCGTTTTAGCTTTTGACGTGGAGAAACCCTATCGGGTGTTGCGGGAATTTTACGGCAAGGCGGCCGTGGAGCCTCAAAAGGAGCTTTGCTGTCCGGTCAAGTATGAAGATCAGGACACATCCCATATTCCTAAAGAGGTCCTGGAGAGATTTTACGGTTGCGGCTCTCCCGTGGGGCAGGCGGGTTTGAAGTCGGGGGAGGTTTTTGTGGATTTGGGTTCCGGGGGAGGTATTGATTGCTTCATAGCCGCCAAGAAAACAGGGCCTGAGGGTAAAGTGGTCGGGGTGGATATGACGGAAGAGATGCTCTCCGTCGCACTGGAAAATAAAAGGGTGGTGGCCAAAAATTTGGGTTATGACGTGGTGGAGTTCCGAAAAGGGTATCTGGAAAAAGTGCCCGTGGAGGATGGTTTTGCGGATGTGGTGAGCTCCAACTGTGTCATCAATCTTTCTCCGGACAAGAGAAAGGTTTTCGCCCAGATGTGGCGCATATTGAAAGACCATGGCCGGATCGTGATTTCGGATATTGTTTCGGACCGTCCCGTGCCTGCGGCGTTGCAAGCCAATGAGAAGTTATGGGGAGAGTGTATTTCCGGAGCTCTGTCAGAGGAGGAATTTTTAGCCTTCCTGGAGCAGGCGGGGTTCTACGGACTGCGCGTTCTCAAGAAGATGTTCTGGAAGGAGGAATCGGGCTTTAGGTTTTATGCTTTGACTCTCTGTGCCTATAAGTACGGTAAAAAAGCGGGCTGCACCTATATCGGCCAGAAAGCCATATACCACGGCCCCTTCAAGGCGGTGATGGATGAGGAGGGACATCTGTTCCCCAGGGGAGAAGCCGTGGAGGTCTGCACCGACACGGCCTCCAAGCTTTCTCATCTTCCTTATATAGGACAGTTCACCGTTGTCGGGCAGCAAAGAGCGGATTCGAATCCTGAAGAAGTTCCTGTGGCCGGAGAGGGTTGCGGTCCCGGCTGTTGCTGAAAAAGGTATTGAAATTTTTTGAGATTCCCGGTATGATTAGACAACGCCGAAGGAGGAGATAATGAGACGATGGGTCTGGACATCAGCGGTGCTTTCTGTTTGTAGGGTAGGACAGGCGTGGGGGGCTCCTATTCATGAATCGGTATCCGCCGCGCCTCAGGCGCTTCATGGTCCCCGCAGCTCTGCGAAGGGGACGGCCGTTTCGGTGATGACTTTGAAGGTGGTTCCCCTGTCTCAAGTGAGACCTGTTTTTGAGGAGAAGGAAATCAGAGATACACGGACGGGCAGAAGGCTGTTGGGCATTCTATATAAACCGACTTTCCTATTCCATACGACCTATCCATAAAGAGGATAACTCGGCTATCGCCCATGTCATCCGGGCGGTTCGGTAATGCCGTTAGCAAACTTCCTTACCCAGTCCGCCAAAAATTATCCGGATCGGTTAGCTCTAGAATGTGGTGGAATAAAATGGTCCTACAGCCTTCTTCAAAAGAGGGTCCGTAGACTGGTCTGCGCATTCCAACGCGTCGGTTTGAAGAAGGGAGATCGGGTGGCTTTGGCTTTGCGAAATGGAACTCCGTTGGTGGAGACGCTTTTGGGATGTTTCCAGGGTGGTTTTGCGGCGGTTCCCATGAATGTGAAGCTTCATCCCCAAGAACTGGCTTATATGATTCAGGATTCCGGAGCCAAAGCGGTGGTGTATGATCCTTGTTTTCACTATGATTTTCAAAAGCTTTTTTCAACATCGAGTGGAGTGCGGTCTTGGATTTGTTTGGAGTCTAAGCCAGATGCTTTGTCCTATGAAGATCTGCTGACCTCGGCAAAACCAGAGGAAACGGAGGTGGAATTTGCTGAACAGGATTTGGCTTGGATATTTTATACTTCCGGAACGACCGGGCATCCCAAGGGTGCCATGCTGACCCACGGGAATTTAAGTTTTATGATCGGAAACTATTATACGGACATGAGTCCTGTTCAACCGGAGGATATTTTCTTGCACGTGGCGCCGCTGACGCATGGAAGCGGGCTTTATCTTTTGCCTGCCCTGGCCAAGGGCGCGGCGAACATCCTGTTGAAGATGGATAAATTCGACCCCGAACTGGTCTTAAAAACGGTGGAGGAAGCAAAGATTACCCATATCGCCTTTATGGTGCCCACCATGATCAACCGGCTCGTTTCGCATAAACCATCCCGAAAGTATAATTTAGAAAGCTTGCGGTGTATCGTTTATGGGGGAAGCCCCATGTATGTGGAGGATATGAAGCGTGCCTTGAATAAATTCGGTCAAATTTTTGTCCAGTTATATGGCCAGGCGGAGGCCCCCATGACCATCAGCTATTTGAGCAAAGAGGAGCATGTGTTGAAAGGCGACGCAGAGCGGGAGAAGCGGTTGTCCTCCGCGGGAGTTGTTCGCACCGGTGTTCAAGTGAATATTTTTGATGAGCAGGATCACGAGCTTCCTTCCGGCCGGCTGGGGGAGATTGTGGTTCGCGGGGATATCGTCATGCGGGGTTACTGGAACAAGCCTGAGGCCACCGCGGAGGCTTTGCGCGGGGGTTGGCTTCACACGGGAGATCTGGGCATGATGGACGAGGGAGGGTATCTCTACCTCTTGGATCGCAAAAAAGACTTGATCATCAGCGGGGGCTCCAACATCTACCCTCGGGAGGTGGAAGAGGTTCTCCTGCGCCATCCCGCGATCCTGGAAGCGGCGGTCATAGGAGTTCCGGATCCTGAGTGGGGAGAGTTGGTCAAGGCGGTGGTGGTTCTGCGGGAGGGGATGGTGGCGACGGAAGAGGAGATCATTCAATTTTGCAAGAACCATCTGGCCAGTTTTAAAAAACCCAAATCGGTGGAATTTGTAGCCGCTTTGCCCAAGAGCGGTTATGGTAAAATATTGAAGCGGGAACTGCGGGATAGATATTGGGAGGGCCAGTCTAGGAAGGTATAACATGCCGATCGTTTGGGTGGTCTTTTTTAATTTGATTTATGGCGTCTCTTATGCGCAAGCGCCGCCGTTTATTTCTGCCGATCTGCCGGAGAAGGAAGGTTTTATGCGGTATGAGGCGTTTCCTAAGGCGGCGCCTTTTGGGGATGAGATATGGGTGAACGAGGTTCCTTTAAAGGAGTTCTTAAAAGAAACGACGAGCATGAAATTTTGGGATATTTTTGATGAGGATAGCTGGGTTTATCTTTCCAGCGGCAGTTGCATCCAACGGTATAAAAATGCCCGTGGCTATGAATACTGGAAATATCCTAAAGGGATGCGGCTTGTCCATCGGTTGTATGCCAGAACATCTCCTCAAAGACCTTTTGAACTGCGTCTTATAGAAAAGTTGGGAGAGGAGCCTGATGCCAGGTGGCTCTTTGCCAGCTATGTTCCCGTCAACAGCAGTTCCATGGAGTTTAAGCGGTTCGAACCGTCCCAGGCCGATTTTAAGAATTTGAGGGAAGCGGCGTTTGAGATTCCCGCTTTGCCGAAACCTCTCCAGATTCGTTTGAAACGGGTTCATCCCCATACTTGTCAGACTTGCCATGATATGCGGAGCCAGTCCAATTTCTTAAAGGGAACCAAAAGGGTGGCGGGTCCCTGTGGGTTTATTCCTTCCCAATCCTCTTCTGGTAAATGGGCGGAATCTTTACAGAAATGGGTCGAGGAGTATAAAAATGGACATGGCTCCGGCCCTTTTTGTGGAGAGGTGCTGAATATCCCCTAGCCTGTGCTGCCCAGGTCTGGTAGAATTAAGTCAATGCCCCCGTAGCTCAGTGGTACCTGCCTGCCGGTAGGCAGGGAGCAGCAATTTTAGAGTCGTTGTATCAAGAGATGCAAAGTTGGGGCCGGCGTAGCTCAATGGCAGAGCAGCTGCTTTGTAAGCAGCGGGTTGGGGGTTCGATTCCTCTCGCCGGCTAGAGTTTTTTAATCCCTTCCCATGCCTAAACTGAGACTGAAAGCAGAAAACGAGCCTATTCCTTCCACATCCGAACAAGAAATCCTGGCGGGTTTAAATCCGGAACAGGAGCAAGCGGTCCTGCATGGGGAAGGGCCGCTTCTGGTTGTGGCGGGAGCCGGAACGGGAAAAACCACCGTTTTGACTCGGCGAGTGGCCCATCTGATCGCCTCTCATAAAGCCAAACCTTCCGAGATATTGGCTCTGACTTTCACGGACAAGGCCGCTTCTGAAATGGAGGTACGGGTTGATCGCTTGGTGCCCTACGGGTTTGTGGACGTGTGTGTCTCCACGTTCCATGCCTTCGGGGATAAACTGTTGAGGGAATTCGCCCTGGAGATGGGACTCATCCCCGACTTTAAGGTGATGACGGAGGGAGAATCCCATGTTTTTTTCAAGCAGCATCTTTTTCAGATGCCCTTGGAGAGCCTGCGGCCCCTGGGCAATCCCACAAAATATGCCGGGGCTATGCTGGGCCAGATTTCACGTCTCAAAGATGAAGACATTTCTCCTTCCAGATATCTCCTCTGGGCGCAAGCCGCTCTCTTGAAAGCGCAGAATCCCGAGGAAAAAAAGCTGGCTCAAAGGCACATGGAGTTGGCTCAAGTCTACGAGAAATATGAGGAGATCAAATCCCAGGAAGGACTTCTGGATTTCGGGGACCAAGTGGTGATGGTGCTCAAACTCTTTCGGGAGAGGCCCGAAGTCTTAAAAGCGGTTCAACACAGGTACCGGTACATTCTGGTGGATGAATTTCAGGACACCAACTACTCCCAGTTCCAACTGGTGCGGCTTTTGACGGGGCTCCACCGGAATCTGACGGTGGTGGCGGATGATGACCAGGCCATCTATAAATGGCGCGGGGCCTGTCTGGCCAACGTGCTTGGATTTTTGGATGTGTATCCCGAGGCGCGGGTAATCTCCATCACGCAAAATTACCGCTCCACCCAGACCATTTTAGACAACGCCTATCGGCTCGTGCGGTACAATGATCCCGACCGCCTGGAGGTGACCCAGAAGATATCCAAGAAGCTCAAAGCACAGAAGATGACAGGCCCTTCGGTCCGGGTGACGGGATTCCATCTTCCTGAGGAGGAGGCGGACTGGGTCGCCAAGAAAATTCAGAGGGAGGTGGCTGAGAAAAAAAGGTCCTATGCCGACTACGCCATTTTGGTCCGCTCCAACGACTCCGCCAAGGCGTACTTGGATTCTCTGAATTTTTTTCGGATCCCGTGGCGGTTTTCGGCGGAGACCCAGCTTTTGAGGTCTCCCGAGATCAAGACGCTGGTCAGCTTCTTAAAAGTGGTGGCCGATCCCTATGATTCCGTCTTTCTTTACCATCTGGCCACTTCCCGTTTTTACCAGATCACCCCCGCGGAGATGGCGGCCATCAATCATGAGGCCCGCATCACCAAGCGGCCCCTGTTTGAAATCCTTTCCCGTCCCGACCGATACCAAGGGGTCTGGAACCAGATTCCGGAGGAGGCTATACGGAAAATCAAATCCCTCCTCAAGGACCTGCAACACTTTTTGAATCTTTCCTCTCACGAATCCACGGGACGGGTGCTGTACCAATTTTTAGAACAGCATAAGGTCCTGGCGCAATTGGCCCGCTCCGATCGCTGGGAGGATGTATTGAGGGCCAAAACCATGGCCAGATTCTTCGGCATATTAAAACGGTTCGGGGAGATGAGTCTTCTGGATCAGCCCCGGGTTTTTGTGGAGAACATCGAAGCCATTTTGGAGGGAGAGTCTGCGGCGGACCCGGAGGAGTTGGAGGAGGACTGGGTGCATGTCACCACCATCCATAAGGCCAAGGGTTTGGAGTATCCCGTGGTGTTTATGGTGCATTTGGTAGAGGATCAATTCCCCGCCAGGAGACATGGGGAGTTCTTGCCCCTTCCGGCGCTGGCCCCACCACCTATTGGCGAAGCAATTCCAGTGCCCCCAGGGCACTCAATAGGTGGTGGGGTGGATACCCACCTGGCGGAGGAGAGGCGGCTTTTCTATGTGGCCATGACCCGCGCCAAGGAGGAGCTGTATTTTAGTTGGTCTCATGGGGGAACCAAGAGGGCCAGGCGGCCTTCCCGGTTTATTCTGGAGGCTCTGGAAGGCCCCAAGGAGATTTTGGATATCAAAACGCAAGCGGATCCGTTGAGGACGATCGATCTTACGACCCGCCCTTCTTCCAGACCCGTGTCTGTGGAGTTGGAGACTCTCTCCAGACCCGTCCCAGATGAGGAGGAGATACAGCTTTCGGCCTATTCTATTGATGACTATCTCACCTGCCCGCTAAAATACAAGTACATCAACGTGCTGAAGCTCAGGGATATCGTGGTCCATCACCACAGCGTAGTGTACGGCAGCGCCATCCATGAGGCCATCAAGGCCTTTAACATGGCCAAACTCAAGGAGAATTCGCTCACTCTGGAGGGGGTATGGGAAATATTTCAGAGGGCCTGGGTGAGCGAGGGATTCCAGAGCCGGGAACATGAGGAGAAAAGGCTGGCTCGCGGGAAGGAAGTTCTGCGACAATTCTATGAGAGCAATAAAGACGCCCCTGCCCCCAAAGCGGTGGAAGAGGAATTTAAGTTCTACAGGGGCCGCGATCGCATCGTGGGCCGGTTTGACTGCGTAGTGGAGAGGTCCGAAGGTCCGGTCGTGGTGGATTATAAGACCAGCGAAGTGGAGGATCGAAAGGACGCGGATAAGGAGGCCAGGAGCAGTATCCAGATGGGGCTTTACGCATTTGGGTTTGAGAAGAAATATAATCAGCCCCCCGCCTCCCTGGAACTTCACTTCTTGGAATCCGGGATCGTGGGCAGGGTGGAGCCGGATCAAAAATTTCTGGGAAAAACGGAGAAAAAAATAGAGGAGGCTTCACGGGGGATCCGGGCCAGAGATTTTAAGGCCAAGCCGGGCTACTTCACCTGCTCTTTCTGCGCCTATCAATGGATCTGTCCGGAGGCATATCATAAATAAATGTACTCTTCACTTGAGCTTTTGAATATTTTTGATGAATCTGAATTGAGAGATTCTTCCCGCATCCGGCGTCTATTCGATCATAAATATAGAAGCCTGAGAGTCACCGGAACCATTCTTCTGTTGTCGGGGAGCGTTTTTACGGTGATATTTCTTCTGGTGTGGTTGTGGAC
>JACQJN010000279.1 GCA_016205085.1 Elusimicrobiota bacterium
CCTCAGTCGCTACCCAACTTCTGCTGCGCAGAAGATGGGGTCCCCCGCGACTTCCGGACGGCCCGCTACAGCCGGCAAATCTCAGCCACCCCCCTTTCCTCATGTGAAGTTTTTGCCTGGGAATGACCAGGGATTTGCCCGTAGCCCCCGTAGGGAGGGGAAAGCCACCTCCGGTGGAAAAAAGATGGGAACCCTGGGGTTCCCCATCAGGGGCTCGGGGGCCGAGGGCAAACCCTGGGCAGACCCAAGGGCAAAAACTGGGTGAGGTTGTGAAATTGTTACTACTGGTCAAACCATTTCAAAAAATGATAGGATCAAAAGCAGATGACCGAGAATGAGAATATTACAACCCTTCTGAAGGAAAAACGCCTGTTCAAACCTTCCGCTTTATTCCAAAAAACAGCATACCTTCCCAGTTTCTCCGCTCTCCAAACCCTAAGAAAAAAAATATTAAAAAAACCTGAACTCTTCTGGGCTGCCGAAGCTAGAAAACTGAAATGGATCAAACCTTTCAAGAAAGTTTTGGTTTGGAACCCTCCCTTCGCCCAATGGTTTCCGGACGGAAAAATAAACATCTCGGAAAACTGTCTGGATCGGCACTTGATCACGGCACGCAAAAATAAAGCGGCTATTTTATGGGAAGGAGAACCTGGAGATACGCGCACCCTGACCTATCAGGAACTCCACAGAGAGGTGTGCCGTTTTGCCAATGTTCTCAAAAATATCGGGATCGTGAAAGGGGACCGGGTATCCATCTATTTGCCCATGATTCCTGAGTTGCCGATCGCCATGCTGGCCTGTGCCAGGATAGGAGCCACCCACAGCGTCATCTTTGGCGGTTTTTCCGCAGAAGCCCTGAAAGAAAGGAATGTGGACGCCCAAGCCAAGCTCTTGATCACGGCAGACGGTGGCTACCGGAAGGGACAGGCCATTCCTCTAAAAGCCAACGCCGACATCGCTCTTGCCGGCTCCCCCTCTGTGGAAAAAGTGGTCGTAGTCCGACGAACAGGAGCTCCTGTCGCAATGCTCTCGGGGAGAGATTTTTGGTGGCATGAGCTCATGAGATCGGCTTCCTCCGTCTGTCCTCCGGAACCCCTGGACTCCGAACACCCTCTTTTTATCCTTTATACCTCCGGCTCTACGGGAAAACCCAAGGGAGCACTCCATACAACGGCGGGCTACTTGACCCAAGCTGCCTGGACTACCCGTATGATTTTTGATTTAAAGGAAGAAGATACCTATTGGTGCACCGCCGACATTGGATGGGTGACAGGACATACCTATATCGTGTATGGCCCGCTCTCCAATGGCGCTACTGTGGTTATGTATGAAGGAGCGCCTCTCCATCCTCAACCAGACCGATGCTGGGAAATCATAGAAAAATACCGTATCAACGTATTCTACACCGCCCCTACCGCCATACGAACCTTTATTAAATTCGGGGAAGAGTGGCCTAAAAAACATGACCTCTCTTCTCTTAGGCTTTTGGGAACCGTAGGAGAACCCATCAACCCTCAAGCCTGGCTGTGGTACCATCAAGTGATAGGAAAAAGTAAATGTCCCATCGTGGATACCTGGTGGCAGACGGAGACAGGAGCCATCATGATCAGCCCACTTCCCGGCGCCACCCCATTAAAACCAGGCTCAGCCACCGCTCCGCTTCCAGGCATCCAGGCGGACGTGGTGGATAAGACAGGAAAACCAGTGCCCCCTGACCAAGGAGGTTACTTGGTCATCCAAAAACCATGGCCCGCCATGCTGCGCACCATTTATGGCGATCCGGAAAGATTTAAAAAACAATATTGGAGCCAAATTCCCGGGGCTTACTTCACGGGAGACGGGGCCCGCAAAGATAAAGACGGCTATTTCTGGATCATGGGTCGTATTGACGATGTCATCAAGGTTTCCGGACACCGCTTGGGAACAGCTGAGATAGAAAGCGCCTTGGTTTCTTATCCCCAAGTGGCGGAAGCGGCCGTGGTGGGCCGCCCTGATGAAGTCACGGGAGAAGGTATTGTCGCTTTTGTCACTCTCCAAGGAAGGACTCAGCCGGATCCGATCTTGCGTGAAAAACTGATAGAGCACGTAGCCAAAGTCATAGGAGCGGTAGCCAAACCCTCCGAAATCCGGTTCACAGACGCTTTACCCAAAACCCGATCCGGCAAGATCATGCGGCGACTTCTGCGAGAACTGGCCACTTCCGGACAAGTCAAAGGAGACGTCACCACATTGGAAGACTTTTCCGTATTGACCAAACTTCAGGCGGCCGAAGAAGAGGAGTAATCCATGGCGGTTTCCAAAATAATAAAATTCAAAATGTCGGAGAAGTGCTATCGCTTCAAGCCGGATGCCCTAGAGTCTCACGCCCCTGAAATGCCGGGGGTCTATGAATTTGTAACCTTTGATCTCAAACAGCAGCCCAAGGTGGTCTATGTCGGATTGTCCCTGAACTCCAGCATCCGCCAAGACCTCATGGCCCATCTTTTGGGCAAAAAGGAGCCTACGGCCACGGATCTTTTTTCCCGGTACCCCAACATGTATTTTGACTTCGTAACCAAAGCGGATATTGAAATCCCCGCGGAATGGAAAGATATCGCGGGGGAATTGATCAAGAAAAATGAGCCGGAATTTAACAAGACGGCATCCGTACCCTCCTCCGGAAGGCATCTGAAGGTGCAATTGATAGAGGATCATAATCTATGAATACCCGACTTCTATCTTCACATCCCAAAAAGATGTGGATCGGAGGGAAATGGGTGGATTCCGTGGAAGGCAAATCCTTTCAAACCTATAACCCTGCCACGGGAGAAGTTCTGGCGGAAGTTTCCCAAGCCACCGCTGCGGACGTAGATCTGGCCGTCAAGGCTGCTCGGGAGGCTTTTGACAAAGGTCCCTGGCCTCGTATGAATCCTGCCGAAAAGGCGAAAATCCTATGGAAAATCGCCGACTTAATCGAAAAGAATATCGAGGAATTGGCGCAATTGGAAACCTTAAACAGCGGCAAAATCATCCGGGAAGCCCGTTATGGGGACCTTCCCATGGTGGCTGAAAACTTTAGGTATTTCGCCGGTTGGACCACCAAGATATTCGGAGAAACATTCCCTACCACCACCCCCTACGCCCCCAAAGCCCAAACGTTCACTTATACGGTGCGCGAACCGATAGGAGTCGTGGCCGGCATCGTCCCCTGGAATTTCCCCCTCCAGATGGCTGCCTGGAAGCTAGCCCCGGCCTTGGCTTGCGGCAATGTGGTCCTATTAAAACCGGCTGAACAAACCCCTCTCTCCACGTTGCGGCTTGCTGAATTATTGGAAGAGGCAGGCCTCCCTCCCTCCACGGTCCAGGTACTCCCTGGAGGACCAGAAACCGGCAAGGCTCTTGTTCTCCACAAAGGCGTGGATAAAATTTCTTTTACAGGCTCCACGGAAGTGGGGAGAGAAATCGTCAAGATGTCCGCTTCGAACTTGAAACGTGTCTCTCTGGAATTGGGCGGTAAATCGCCGCACATCATTTTCGCGGATGCCGATCTGGATACTGCCGTGAAAAGCGCTTACATGGGAGCTTTTTACAACCAGGGCCAATGCTGCTGCGCAGGCTCCAGAATATTCGTGGAGAAAAAAACACTTGAACCCTTGGCCGAAAAGCTGATGGAACGCGCCAAAAAAGTTCGCCTAGGGCCGGGCCTGGACCCCAACACTCAAATGGGGCCTCTGATTTCCGAAGAACAGAGAAAACGCGTAGAAGATTATGTGGAATCCGGTAAAAAAGAGGGGGCAAAACTCCTTTGCGGGGGAGACCGGCCTGCCGACCTAAAAGGCTATTTTTTAAAACCATCCGTGTTTGTAGAAGTGCAAGACGAAATGCGCATTGCGAAAGAAGAAATATTCGGCCCCGTGGCCGCCCTTCTTCCTTTTGAATCCATTGAAGAAGTAATCCAGAGAGCCAACGCCACTCCTTATGGACTGGCCGCAGGAGTCTGGACTAAAGACATCAAAAAGGCATTCAAAATCACCCAAGCCCTAAGAGCGGGAATCGTCTGGGTAAACACATTTAATTGTGCCGATCCCACATTTCCATGGGGCGGATACAAACAGAGCGGATGGGATCGAGAGACAGGCTCAGAAGCCATCCGACTCTACACCGAAACCAAAGCCGTCTGGATAGACCTCAATTGATTTTTTGCACTCAAGCCATTGTCCTCGCTAGAAAACCTATTTCCGAATCCGACCGCTGGGTTGTTTTATATACGGAGGTGATGGGTAAACTGCACGCACGCTGCACCGGGGTCCAAAAACCGGCGGCAAAACTTAAAGCCTTAACGGAGCCCTTCGTTGCAGGAGACTATCGCATATACCTGCGGCCGGGGGCGGAATCCGGCAGAATCATCGGAGGAAAACTCCTTCAGTCTTTCCCGGGGATCCGGCAAGATTTGGCCCGCATACAACAAGCCTACACCCTGTGTGAACTGATGTCCAAACTCACTCCCGACCATCAACCCAATCGCGACAAATACATCCTGCTATTGGAAACTTTAAACTGTCTAGAAACCACACCCTCTCCATGGGTTCTCCCCGCCTACACCCTGCGGCTGTTGTCTTTGACTGGTTTTGGAGCCACTCCTCCCCATCTTCAACGGAATGAAATCTGGGCCAACCTTCAGACTGCGCCATGGCCCTCCTTGGCGTGCTGGACTTCCGACCCCGCCCCGCTTAGGGCCATTCAGACGGAACTGAACCGACTTCTGGAACAGCATCTAGACTCTCCTCTTAAAACCACTCAATCCACGACTCACATTCTCGCATGACTTTTCAACAAATCATCCAAAATCTGGACCGCTTCTGGTCCAGGCAGAATTGCCTTCTTTTACAACCTTACGATGTTGAAAAAGGCGCGGGGACGTTTAACCCGGCCACTTTTTTTGGCTCTCTCACCCAAAAACCCACCCGAGTCGCCTACGTGGAACCTTCCCGCCGCCCCACGGACGGCAGGTATGGAGAAAACCCCAACCGACTCTGCCGCTACTACCAATACCAAGTTCTACTCAAGCCCGCCCCCAAAAACATCCAAGGTCTTTATCTGAATTCGCTTCGCTCCATAGGTCTCGATCCCAAAAAACATGACGTCCGATGGATCGAAGACGATTGGGAATCTCCCACCCTGGGAGCTTCCGGCGTGGGCTGGGAAATTTGGATAGATGCCATGGAGGTAACCCAATTCACCTACTTTCAGCAGATGGCGGGAACTCCTCTAGACCCCATCCCAGTCGAGATCACCTATGGATTGGAACGATTGGCTTTATATTCTCAAAAAAAGAAAAATATATTTGAGCTGAATTGGAACGACCATATCAGCTACGGGAAAGTTCATCAGGATTCCGAAAAACAATTTTCTCAATACCATTTTGAAACCGCCGATACCGATATACTCCGCGCTCATTTCGATGATTACGAAAGAGAGGCTGCAGCTATTTTAAAAAAAGGGCTCTACCTTCCAGCCTATGATCTAACCTTAAAATGCTCGCACGCTTTTAATCTTTTAGATGCCCGGGGCGCCATTTCCGTTACCGAACGCACCGAAATCATTACCCGGATCAGAACTCTTGCCAAAAGCATTGCACATGAGCATATCAATAAATCTAAACTCTCAACTCAGAACTCTCAACTCACAACTGCAAATGAAAGACGCTCTTCTTGAAATAGGCACAGAACATCTCCCGGCGCGGTTTATTCCCGAGGCCATGGATCAGCTTCGGGAAAATGCCATGAAGCTTCTCCAGGAGAACCGCCTTTCCTTTAAAAAAATCCGCTCCCTAGGAACTCCGAGGCGACTGACCCTTCTTTTGGAAGGTTTGCAAGAAAAATCAGAACCCCAAATAAAATCAACCCCAGGCCCCCGGGCCTCTCTCCTCAAAGATGCCCAAGGACACTTTACACCCCAGGCTTTGGGATTTGCCAAGTCCCAAGGAGTGATCCCGGAAGACTTAAAAATCAAAAACATTGCCAACAAGGGAGATGTCCTGGTGGTAGAGAAAGAGGAACCAGGTATCCCCACGGTGAAACTTCTTCCTGAAATTTTCACAACCCTCATAGACCGCTTTAAATTTCCGAAGAAGATGGGATGGGAAGAAACCCATTATACATTTGCCAGACCCATCCGAAATCTGGTAGCCCTCTACGGCAAAAAAACCCTGCGGATAGAGGTGGCTGGAGTCAAATCCAGCAACAAAACCCAGGGGCACCCGAGCTTGAGCGCCAAACCCATTTCCATCTCGGAGCCCGCCCGCTATTTGGGAACCTTAAAAAACCATTGTATTCTGGCGGATCCAGAAGAAAGGAAAGCGAAACTGCTTAAGGACTTAGAGCAAACATCCCCCAAAGGATGCCATTTCGAAAAAGACCCCGGACTCATCGAGGAAGTGACCTGCCTCACCGAGAATCCCATCGCTGTGCGGGGAAAAATCGCGGAAAAATTTTTAAAACTTCCACCCGCCCTGCTGACGACAGTGCTTAAAAAGCAACTCAAATTCTTCCCTGTCCTGGACTCCCGGCAACAGCTCCAACCGTATTTCATAGGCATCCGGGATGGAATATCCGAATTTCAAAAAGAGGTGCAGGAAGGTTACGAAAGGGTTGTGGATGCCCGACTTAATGATGCCGTTTTTTTCTTAGATAAGGACTCCCGATCCACCCTCCGGGAAATGCGAGAAAGACTTAAAAAAGTAACATTCCACTCCCAACTTGGAACTCTTTATCAAAAATCGGAAAGAATAGCTTCTCTTTCCAAATGGATTCTTAAACAGCTGGGATCGGAGGCCAGAGCCAATCCCTCCGACGTCCAAATCATTTCAGAACTCTGCTATTCCGATCTTGTCTCGGAAGTAGTCAAAGAATTCCCGGAATTGCAAGGGGCTATCGGAAATGAATATGCCAAGAGGGATTCTCTTCCCCAAAAAGTGGCACGCGGAATTATGGACTTTTACAAGCCACTTTCCTCCAATGCCGAACTCCCCCTGGATGTGGAAGGAGCCATTGTCTCGGTGGCTGGGAAACTGGACTCACTCGTTGGAAATTTCCTGGTAGGCAATACTCCCACAGGCAGCGAGGACCCCTTCGCCCTGAAACGACAGGGGGTCGGTATTGTCCGCATTTTGATAGAAAAAAATATTTCGGTGGATATGGTGGCGGCACTCAAAGAAACATTGAACTCATTCCCCCATCTTTCCGAGACAAAGTCTTTAGATATACTGATGGACTTCCTGTGGCAAAGAGCCACAGCTTACTTCGAAGAAAAAGGCTATCCCTTTGATGAAATAGAGGCCTGCGGATTTCCCGGCCTTCTGGACCTTCCCGTCACACTCGAAAAACTGGAGGCCCTGCATAGGATCAGGAAAAGATCTGATTTTGAATCTTTGGCACTTGTTTTTAAACGGGCTTCCAACATCCTGAAACAGGCTAATTTTTCAAATCACAACGATCTCAAACCGGAACTCTTCAAACAAGAAGCGGAGAAAAATCTTTATCACAAACTATCGCAAGTGCAACAAGCAATTTCCAGACTGCCCAGGGAGGCCTTCGAAGAAAAACTCAAAGAGCTGGTAGCCCTGAAGGCTCCCCTGGATCATTTCTTCGAACAAGTGATGGTGATGGTGGAGGATACCGACTTAAAAGAAAACCGTCTGACACTTCTTAATGGACTGGTCAATTTAATTAAACAAGTTGCAGATCTTTCCAAGTTACAAGGCTGAAATGTTCCTTTTACTTTTCTTCGCTTTCCTTAGCCTTCCTTCGCCCTCATTCGCCCAAAGCGTCACCCCCTCCATGGAGCAACACGTCCTAAACGGGATTGATCTTATCTTCTCCATGGAATTCGACAAATCTGAAGCTGAGTTCAATCAATGCCTCCTGGAAAATTCCCAGCATCCCTACGGGCATTTTGCCAAGGCCCTCAGCCGTTGGGCCCGCTATGTTTATGACACCGAACAAACCCAAGCCACTCTCATCCCTGAATTTAATCTGCAGATCCAAAATGCGTTGGCCGTATCCCAGAAGTGGATCAAAACCCACCCTCAGGACGCCAGAGGTATTTTAAGTTTAGGAGGGATCTATGGCCTGGCCAGCCGGCTGGACGTTGTCCGCAAAGAGTGGATCAGCGCCTATCTCCACGGGAGAAAAGCCATCCGATACACGCGCCTGGCTCTTAAAAAGGATCCCACGCTTTACGACGCCTATCTGGGGATAGGCATGTATGATTATTACAGCGATGCCCTGCCTCGATTCATCAGCGTATTAAGCCGCCTTGTCCTGAGGGGAAATCGCTTGAGAGGAATCCAGGAGCTTAAAATAGCCGCGGAGAAAGGCACCTACACTCAACTGGCAGCCCAATTGATTTTGATCGAAATTTACACGGAAGATCAATGGGGAGCTAAAAATCCTCAAGAAGCACTGCAAATTGTCCGATCCATTCGTGCAAAGTATCCCCACTCTTCCATGTTTCAGCTAACCGAGATCGTCTGTCTTTACGAAGCGGAAGAGTTCGAGGAGGTCCGGATATTGGCCGAGGACTTCCTGCGTAAAATCAAAGAGGGCAGGCCCACCTACCGCGTCCAGGACGAACCCAAGGCATATGTTTCTTTGGGGACCGCCCTCTGGGCATTAAACTTCAAGACGGAGGCAAAGCAAGCTCTAGAAAATGCAGCCCTAAAACAATTGGAAACCCAACCCAACCGCTGGTCCACCTGGGCCACCATCCGCTTGGGACACCTGGAAGATACCGATGGGAACCGAACGAATGCCAAAGAACACTATAAAAAAGCGGCAACCCTAAAGGATCCATGGGGATTCCACAAGATCGCCAAAAAATTCCTTTCCCGCCCCTTCTCCGGAGATGGGCATCCCGGCCCTCTCCCACCCCCCTAAAAAGGGTATCCAACGTGAATCAGAAAATTGGGGCCTTCCTTACCCAAAACCAGATCGAATGTTCCCACCACCTGCGGGCGCACCACCACACGGAAAGCCGCGCCAGGCCCAAAATGGAATCTCTCGGCACGCAGATCCCCTGGATTAGGAAAAACAGTCCCCACATC
>JACQJN010000045.1 GCA_016205085.1 Elusimicrobiota bacterium
AAATCCCCAGCCACCCCCCTAGAGAATTCAGGACAAAAGAGTGCGGGAAGATAAGACGGAACAAGGTTTAGAACTGAATAGTTCAGGTTAACATGGGTTTCCGGAATGCTCCAAGCGATGGGGACACTGCCGGCTCTTTCAACACGGACAGAAGTGCGTTGGGCCCAGGCTTGGTAAAATCCCAAGCCGGGACAGGCCACCCAAAGAGTGATGATGACGCCGCAAGCTGTGATCTTTCTCATATTCATTGAATAAAGATGAAAGGTGAATCTGAGTCCATTTTTTTGACTTCTCGACCATAGTAGCCCTTCTTCCAGCCCTTCAGAGGGATCACAATCCCCGCATGCACGTTATAGGTCTGGCCCTCCAGATGGCCCACCACCAACGTCTCCGCCGACAAAAACAGGTTAAATCTCCTCAGCGTATACTGGGTTCCGGTAATGACTCGGACTGTATTTCTTTCCGGAAGGGCGCTGGACTGGCCGAACACGGGTTGGATCAGATCCGTCCGGAATACCGATTCCATTTGGGCCAGAACGGAGCCGTGGCTGCGGTTGAAGCCCACGCCGAAGAAAGGGATCCAAGACTGCAACCTATAACTCCCAATCGCATTGACTCCGTAACTGATCAGGCTCCATTTGACCAAACCCGTGTTGTCCGCGCTCGCAGAGAAACTATCCGTCAGCTTCACATCAGAAAATGTGTTGAAAAAATTAAACCGTCCCCTCAGATAATTGACCATGACTGTCGTAGTGAGAAGGAAAGGATTCTCCTGGCCATAGAAGTGCCTGCGCATCTCTCCTCCCAATATATTTGACTGGCCGTTGCCCTTGGTTTGCTCCGAAAGGCGGTAGGTGGGAGCCGTCATGTCGCTCAAACGAAAAGACACATCCATGCGGTAGGGAAGCCCCATACGGATGTGCGCCGTAAAATCAGGGAAAGGAACGTTCTTGGGAAAATAGGACTGCACTCCTATCTGCTCCAGCTGTACCACTCCCAACTTCGGAAATTTCTTGGAGTCTATGGGCACCGAACCAACCCCCAGAGTGGCGTCCAACTCGAATTCATAGGGACGCGGCTCCGTGGAAGGAGAGAAGCTCGCCCCCGCATTAAAGGCCAGCCCCTGCACCACCTCGCTGGTCAACCACTGGGTAATGCTGGCAAAGTCGTTGGAAAGACTAGGATTGGCAGCCCAACCAAGACAAGAGTTGAGAGTTGAGAGCTGAGAGCTGAGAGCAACCAGAAGAAAAGTGAATGCAAAAAGCATTCTCCTGGAACCCACGACTCGCAACTCACAACTCATAACTTTCTTCATGGTTTGGTATTGATCCTTAAAATCTGAGCAGCGGGATCCAACTGAAGTCCCACCCGATCTCTTTGATAGAGGATAAATTTTTCGGACTGGCCCGATGGAATTTTAGAAATATCAAAAAACCATGATTTAAGCACCTGATTATTTCTTTTGTCTCTAACCCTGAGCACAAAGACCACCTGCGGCTCCGGGCACATCTCTACTCCTGCCTGAGTTTTATAACATCCTTGAGCATAAAATAAACGGTAATCCCTATTCTTAATCCGGATCTCCGTTCCCGTCTTGTATACTTCCTCCACCAAGCGTTCTACCTTAACCTCATACGGGCTATCCATTCCCGATGGAATAGGTTTGAACACAATTTTGGGAACGCTGAAAAAACCGGCTTCCACCCGCACCGTCATGGTGGAGGCGCCCAGCACCAAGGAAGGTGGATCCTTTTCCCTGCGATCATAGAGCTCCATAAGGTCATACCAGACGGGCTCGCTCCATCCCTCCACCCGGATGCCCAAAAAAGCCTTTTTCTGATCTTTCTGAAGGTTCCCCGTGAGAGTGATCCAAACCCCTCCCCTTTGAAATTTTAAATCCGTATTCCAATGCCTATTCAGAATTGTTTTGAGATCGACCGATACCAGATTATCGGCTTTTATAACGCCGCCCGTACTATCCGGAGACGCAATCTTTATTTTTCTGAAATTTCTTATCAGTTCGTTGAGGGAGGTGGGGGCATAAAACTGTCCAGAGCAGGGTGAAAAAACACCCAGAGTCAAAAGCGCCCCCAAGACGGAGCTTTTCATCACTTTTCATTTTACCGGAAACTTCCACGAAACACATGGGTCCAATTGCCCATCTCAACACAGGAAAAGGACCTAAAAAATAATGCCCTTTGGGCCTAGGAATTCAGGCAGGAATCAGACTGAAAAAATCTTTAAGAATTAAGGAGATTTCTCAGGAAGGGTTGTTGTAAATTTCCAAGATATTATCAAGCTTGCGCAGACCCACCTTCTTGCCGTTGTAGAAGGTATAGACAGCCACCCCATCCGAAGGGATTGTGTTGGGATCTATCCAGTAAGTAGGGTAATCATCCTTACTTTGATGAGTGCCGAAAACAAGCATTTGTTGGTTGGGATTGAGAACAACACGGCCCCCTTTTTCAGTCACCTCATCATAGTAAGCCATGCGGTATGCCCGATCCGGAAAATTAACTGCGTAGCCCGTTTCATAAACGGCTTTCAGGAGATCGCGAACCTTGAAGGAATATTTCTCCCGGCTATTCATCTGATTCTCAATGATGATCTTACTACCCAATTTATCAAAAATGTTGGGAGATAGTTTGACATAGTAGATTTTTCCGCGCACCGCGACGATTCCGTCCTTATCCAGCAGCTTCTCAACGTTGAAAAAAGCCAGGACCGATTCAGGCGCCCAAACCGACAGATATCCCTTTTGGTCTCGAGAGAACTGAGCCGAGATGAACGTATCCACGCCCCCCATGGGATATTTCAAAGTCGTTTTTCTGTGGCTGTTCTTTACGGCGCTCAAATCCAACCGAGAGAAAGGCTCCCCCGGAGGCACCGAAAGAACATGCAACCTGGACGCTGCGAATGCTTTCGAAAAATCCATCACATCGAACACCTGTTTTTGAAACCGCACGCCCAAAGCCTGGATCAACATCTGATT
>JACQJN010000046.1 GCA_016205085.1 Elusimicrobiota bacterium
GGACTGGATCCGGGACCATTTTCTGGAAATATTTTCTGAAATGAAACTTCTCCTCAAACAAATTGTGCCCGTGGGCTATCATGCCGAGAAACATTTTTCCGCTTCTTATCAAGAAGCCATCGGAACCATCTACATGAGCCTGCATCCCAATACCCTCGTCATGGCGGAGGCCCTGGTGCACGAGTTCCAACACAATAAGCTGAATCTTTTAAGCTACCAGAACCCCATCCTCCACAACGCTTTCTCTCCTCTCTACCCTTCTCCCGTTAGGCCGGACCCGCGGCCCCTCTGGGGCATTCTCATGGCGGTGCATGCCTTCCTGCCCGTGGCCGTTTTCTACCGAAAACTTAAACAGGCGGGCCATCCTGTATCCCTAACACCGGATTTCAAGCGCCGGCTAAACGAAATAGACCGACAGAATCAGGAAGGGATGGATGTCTTAAGAGCTCACGCCGACTGGACAGTCCTGGGACAAAACATCATGGAGGAATTGGAAACTCTGGATGCTCAACATATGTCAGAGCGTGAAATGCCTTTTATTCGTAATGAGTCCAAAGGCGAATAACCTTGACCGTTTTAATGCTGGACAAGACTTGATAAACCAGCCTATGCTGAATATTGATCCGTCGAGAATAGGCTCCCTTGAGATCACCAACCAGCTTTTCAAAGGGAGGCGGGCTTTTGAATGGATTCCGCTGAAGGATTTTTAATAGTGTTTCCGCCTTGGACCTGAGACCAGAAGCGGATAACTTCTTGGCATCCCGCTGCGCCTGTTTTGTAAAAACGAGCTGCCAGCTCACCAAGAGAGTTTCTTCGCCAGCTTCTTAATAGAAGTCTTGAGCCCCTCACGAATGGATTCCCGCATCCCGGGAATAGAAAGCAGATAGAGTGTTTCCTGGATGGATCGCCAGTCCTCTTCAGCGACTAAAACAGCGTTGCTCCGCTTCCCCGTGATCTGCACCGGTTCATGCGAGGCCGCAGTCTGGTCCAGAAGCTTGTAAAGCCGTGCCCGCGCGGTACTTGCCGTTAAGATGGTCATTGTGGCCTCCTATAGTAAGCGTACCAGAAAACGTACGTCTTGTCAAGGGTCAGTCGCTCCAAAGCCCCCTTTCGATTTCGAGAAATGAAAAAGGAAAGCGCATCCCAAAAGAGACAGGGGTAACCAAAATTTTTCACTGTTGCAAGGGAATAGAAATTTCATGTTGACCATCGGGCTAACTGAGTTCCCCTCAGTGCGCACGGATCATATTGGCGACGGCACCGACGTCTAGCGCTGCGGCATAATTAAAGTCGACTTGCCCAGCGCACCAGCACTGATGACATCCCGTACAAGTCGTGAGAGCGAGGGCTTTCGCTAATCCGTGCTGACGGATGTTATAGACGGTGACCGGGCGCGGCACATTGGGGCACGCGAGGAGGTCGCCGTTCGCCTCGATCCGAAAGTAAAGCTTGCCTGCCTGACATGGGATCGGGCGAGGCTTGGGGAATGCGGCCAGATGACGCAAACCAGTGATCGAATTCATCAGCCAAGGATTGCCCCGCCGTTTCTCCTCGATCAGCCGCTCCATTACCCGACGGTACTCCCAGGGCGGCGGCGTAATCGGATCAGGCAGACTCGATCCTAGGCGCTCAAGCCGGGCAGGCTGAAAGGATATCTTCGCGCGGTAACGGGCCGCTGTCTCAAACAGCCAATCGATGGCCTGAAGGTTTTTGCTTGAGAGCACGGCTGTCAGGGCCACTTTCACCTTCTCGGTGAACGCTGCTTCGAGTGCCGCCATCACCTGTCGATGAGTGCCCGGGCCGCGGGCCGCATCATGCACCGACTCGTCACCATCCAAGCTGAGGTTTAGCCTAGTGCCTCGACGAAAGAGAGCGATCTTCTCAGGCACGAAACTGCCGTTCGAGTTAACCGAATGATCGACGCCGAGATCGGCGGCGCGGCCCAGTATGACATCGATGTCATTGCGCAACAAAACCTCTCCTCCAGTGAAATGAAGATACCGCGCCCCCGCGGCCTTTAAATCATCGATGACAGCGAGAATCTCGGGCGTCCGAAGTTCTTCCGTGGGAACCATCGGGATGTGGCAGTAATCGCAACGGAGGTTGCAACGGTTGAGCAAACGCCAGCTTACAACCAGCGGCAACCGCTGCCCCAGACCCGCGCGCACCACCGCAGCGGCGCATCCGAGCGCTTGCTTGAACCTCACGCGTGAAAAGTCCCCTTGAGATCCATTCCTATCCAATAAAGCGCCACTAAGTAAATTCCAGCCAGGACGGCCGCGCAGAATAGTCCGAGCCTATTGGGCACACGGCATATCTCAGGGTCGGCCAAGGCTGAATTACGCTGGACAACAAAGCCTCCCAATAAAATAAAGGCTATGAAAAGATTCACGGTGATATATCTCAAAAAGATCGCTGTAAACAAATGGATGCTCATGTAAGAGAATAGCGCCGCAAGAGCGAAGACCTTGGGGTTGTCAGGCCACCGCCGAACCGCCAGCCATGGAAATAAAAATAGGAACGGAGCATAGATCAATGAACGAAGGAAAAGGGAACGAAAGTAGGGCCACGGATGCTGCAGGATACGGCTGACAGCCGCATCGCGGATCGCCACATAACGGGCATCCTTGGAATCCATGGCGCGCTCACCGGCGGCTTCGCGAGGCTTGGGATAACTACCTTGAAGATTCTTGACCATAGCCTCAAAATCCGTCTCCTCCATACCATGGATCATGCCAAAGCTCGCCATATAGTGAAGGGCGCTGCCGCCGGCCTGGTTAAAAGGGATGAACTTTCCAAATTGCAAGGCATTGCGCGTGATCCAGGGAGATAAAACGAGAGAGAACCCCGCCAGCATCACCCATGCATTCCTTTTGAGCCGAGGAAGAAAAAGTTCGCGTCTGGAGCATAGAATAAGCAGGTATAACGGAAATAAGCGCAAAACCGGACGACAGAGCACGCAAACTCCAACAACAGCCCCTAGGATGAAGGACCTCTTGGGAGTGGCTTCATGGGCCCACCAAACCAACACTCCGCAAACGCACGTCAGGATGAAGCTATACATCGCTGCGATTTCCGTTTGATTCACTGTGAAAACTTGCATGGGATCAAGAGCAAACAACCCTGCGGCTACTAATCCGGAGCCGGGCGAAATAGCGAGGGCGCCACAGGCATAGACTATCCAAATGGATAAAGTCCCAAGGAGCGCTTGCACCAGATAAATGCGGCGCGGGGTCCAATCGGCGACATGGCTGGGTTGAAGTGCGGCAATGAGCCCCGGATAAACAATGCCTCGGTAGGCTGTGGGCTTCAAATCTGGACCCAAAGAGAATATTCCGGATTGCTTGAGGTGTCGAGCTCCCGTGTAGTAGTCGTGATTAATATAGCCGTCGCCTTTCCAAGCCACAGCCAGACGAAGCCCGCCCCCGATTAGGACAATGAGGCTCAACAGGAACAGGTGCTGCGTTGAGGCGCTCACGAGGGACGCCCAGAGGGCACGCCCAGGGCACTGCTTGAAACAGGCGTATAGCGGTCAGGAAAGCTCTCGGCATCCACCGGCTGGATCCTTTTACCTACGCCGAATTCAATGTCCTTGTAGAGGCTCGGAGCAGCCACTTCCTCTAGGACCCCACTTCGCGCCCATTCGTATCGAGCAAGTCTCAACGCGCCGCGTATGCCACCGCCGAAACTCTGTACCGGATGGCGCGCGCCGCGGTTGAGAGCGGCCAGGCAGGCCTCGATAAAAGCGAGGAAGGTTCTCCCAGTGCGGACAACTGGCGAAATAGCCTCGGGATTGCTGGGACGTATGGGGCGCAGCATCAGCTGGAGAGCCACGCGCACATAGCGCAGAAATTCTTCCCAGGACTCGATTTTCTTGATCATACGCCAGACGTAGCGCGGACGCAGATAGAATCTTAAGTATGCGTAGCGGGCCAGGCGCTCCTGGTCGGCGCGCGTCAACTCCGTCCAGGGCGTAGGCAGAAGCCGCTCCTCAACGGTCCCGCGAACGTATTCCCGCCAATAGTCGATCCCCATCGCCTTGACGGAATATTCCTTCTCCAATTCCGTATGAGGTTTGATCATGGTGAGGGTAAACTGGGCGTACTCCAGGGGAAGGGTGCAGGCAAAACGGATTGTCTTCTTCACCGTTTCATGAGTGTCACCCGGCGCGCCGATCATGAAAAAACCCAGCGGCCGGATGCCGTGGGCGACCAAACAATCCAACACCTTTTTCTGGTTGCCAACGACCTGCCTCTTGCGCATCTTCCTAAGAACCTCATCGTCGCCTGACTCAAGGCCCAGAAAAAGCCTGCGGCAACCGGCCTCGGCGATCTCGCGGATCAGCTCCTCATCGGGCTTGCCATCGGTGCGGTGGAATGAGAGAGAATCCACACGCGATCGGGTCGACCAGACGACGTCGAGCTTGCGTCTCCGAATCTCCTTGGCAATGTCCATCGCGCGAACACGGTCGTGCAGCATGATCGGATCGAACCAATCGACTTCCCGGATGCCGTTGACGCGGCTATCGTGCTCCATCTCATCGACCACCTGCTCTGCAGTCCGGGCATCGAAACCCGTGAACCGCATGGAGCAGAAACTGCACGGATAAGGACACCCGACCTCAGACATGCCGATAGTGAAGTTGTGGCGCTGAGAAACTTGCGAGTAGTAGATGTGGTTCGGAAAAATGGACCGGTCCGGCATGGGGTGCTCGCGAAATGGTAGGTGCTTGCCGGATAGGGTATGGATAAGCCTGCCGTCAGCTCGGTAGATGAGGTCTGGAACCTTGTCTAAGGCGCGTCTTTTTCCGAAAGCGCCCACGAAGGCCGGGATGAAGGTGGCGGCCTCGCCGAAGCAGAGATAATCAAAGCAGTCGTATTCCATTATCTCTTCGGAATAGATTTTCGCCTCGTAGCCGCCGACCAGGATAGGCAGGCCAGTGTCGGCCTTGAATTTTTTCGCCCAGGCTAGCATATCACGAAACGTCTGGACGGCGTGGGCGGCAAAGCACAACACATCAGGGTTGTATTCCTTGACCAGTTTCAGACAGTCTTCGTAAGAATACTTGATGGCTGCGGCGTCGAAAAGCCGGACTTCGGCTCCCGCCAGCCTGGCGGAGGCCGCCACCCAACCGAAGCCTATGTGAGGAAACAAACCAAACTCATCATCGACCGTTGGAAGGTTTTCGTTGAATTTCTTATGGAAGAAGGGTGGATAAATCAGAGCCAGTTTCATTGCTCCCTATCCTGCCCTGACTCCTCTTAAGCAAGCCTTTTCCCAAACAGACATTTTTTTACAAAGGTCTTTGGCCGCATGAGACCCTAAGGAGAAACTCCAACCCATGCCGGACCCCATAGCCAGATCTTCCCGCATTTGCTCGTCAAATTTCTCTAAATCCAGCGGCTGAAGCCTTAAAGCATTCATCTGGGCCACCCGTCTCCCCACGCCGCGACGGCAACACTCCACATCTTCCGGAGACCATACAGAGCATCGGGATAAAGCGAACCGTGGACTTTCGCTGAACTTGGTGCCCAACCAAGTTCCATGTGCCTGGTGAATCAAATAGTTTAAGGAGGATTGGCCTTCCTGATCTACCCACCCCTCCATGTAAGCCACAAACTCAACCATCCCTCGAAAGCACGCCTCTGGACTAGGACCCCTAAGGCAAAGAGAGAGCACATTTTCAAGTTGATCCCAGCCTTTTGTGAGGCCCTTTCCGGCAATGCGCAATCCTCTTCCCTCCTCACACCAAGGCTGGTTACGAGTTTCCAAAAGAAAACAGGGGGAATCCTTCCGAATTGGATCTTGAGCAAAACCTATCCCGCGCAGACAAAAAGCCCGGTGCAGTGGAATTCGCAAAGTCTCGCATCTCTGTTCTACTAACTTAGGTTCCCCTCCCTGATCCATCCATTCCTTTCCCAACCATGTAAAATCTGCCTCCAGCGTACGCGGCCGCTCCACAGCAAAGGCCTGAGGAGCTAACAATCCTGCCTGTCCTACCAGACCCCCTATGGCCAGTAAAGATATCCCTCCCACCACCACTCTCCTACCCCAAGATTTCTGCCTCAATAAAATAGTTGCGCCATAGGCCAAGGCCAGAAGTATGTGAGGAAAAATATGCATGAGGTATCTATAAGCACTCACTTCACCATGACGCACAAAAGGTCCCAATGCGGAGAGATCCGCTCCCAAATAAATAACCAAATAAAGAGGCAGCGCGGCGCAGGAGAAGAAAACCGCTGCGCGCTTACGCCAAGCTCTAATCCAAACGGCCAAAACTGCAACCATGGAAAACGGCAGAAGGAAGTATCCCAAAAAGGGAATGGAATATCCCGTCGCAAAAGGAAGATCGGAGCCGACGAGCCGCCAAATCCGGACCGCCCAGGCCGTATCCTGCTGGCCAGGCAGAAGGGAATGTTCCCAAAATATCCGCCGGAGAATTCCAAGAGACTCCGGCATAAATCCAGGCAATGAAAATATTGGGAGCGCCAAAAGCGACATCCCCCCGGCCCAGCACCGCCACTCCTTCATGCCGATTTGCAATCCGTTGGGAGGCCAAAAAATACCCAAAAACAAAATTCCCATGCCGACCGCCACTCCTGCTAAAGCTCCCGTATGAAGAAATACCGCCAGGACCATTCCCATGCCTGTTGCCGCGGCCCATTCACAACGGCAGTCTTTGGCTTGGAGCCATCCCGTGGAAAAAAAAAGAACTAACGCGTCTCCCAGAATCGCATACAGGTGGTCTCCCGTAGTAAGCAAGCCATAAGCAGCTAAATAGGGAGGAGCCGCTATCCACAATATCCCGAAAACCATTCCCCCTTGGCGGCCAGCAACCCTGGCCACGACACCGCAAAACAAAATCCCGGTGAAAATGCTGGCGGCCAGCGGAATGAATCTAAGGACCTCGCCAGATTCTCCAAATAGCCAGTAAAGGGGAACAGCTATAAGGCTTTCCAAAAGACTCTCCCCCTCATAACGGTAGAACCAGACATCCCCCAGGGAAACATTGGCTCCCGTAAGCAGGGCCGAAGCCAACACCCCGTGACGACTCGACTCCAAATGGACCAAACGATCCGTTGCAAAAATAAGCGGAAGCCTCGCCGCGAAGAACGCCATCGCAAAGAGAACCGCCAAAGCGCTGTTCGGAACATGGCGTCTCACCCGCCAGGTTGTCTCCAATAGCTCAACGGCAGTCGAAATCAACCTAAGGGGAGACAACTCGCGAGAAACGCCGCCACGCCGTGTCCGCAACGAGACCTCCACCTCCCTCACCTGGCTTTGCTCTAAACCCCATATATAAGGAAGGGCTCGATCATCTCCCTTTTTCAGATAGGGTCTGCGCTGAGCCACCTCCGCGCGCACGGCTTTAAGTCCGCAGTTGACATCCCTCCACGGCATTCCCCAGATCCAACGGACAAAAAAACGGAAGGACCTAGAAAAAATAAAACGCAACAGGCTCTGACCCCGCCACTTATGGGGTACCGTCCCCAGGGCAAGTCTTGCACCAGAACGCACCACTTCCACCAAGCGCTGCGCATCCCGAGCGGAGAACTGCCCATCCCCATCCATGAGCACCAAAATATCCCCGCGCGCCCTCAGAATACCCCGGCTCAGGGCGGCGCTTTTGCCTAAAGCAGGTCCTGTCATGATCTTGACTTTCGAGGAGTTTAGCTTTTGTGCTCTTTCAACGGTTCCATCGGTACTGCCGTCATCAAGCAGCAAAATCTCAAAGGGGCGGAGTGTCTGCAGCAAATCCACAATAACTGAGGCAACCGTCTCTGCCTCATTTCTTACGGGAAGCAATACAGAAATCCTCGGCTCTTTCATTGTCAGCGCGCCGATAACCGCAAATCTTTCAAGGTAAACCAATTTTTCCGACCAGAGGCCGCCAGCAAACGAGACATCCTATGGGCAAACGAACTTCCGCAACCCCTAACAAACCATTTGGGAAACCCCCCAGGCTGAAGTTCAGTGAACTCCCACGCATGCACATACAGAACCAAAGGCGCCGGAGATTTTTTTAAACCCCAACCCAATAACGCCTCCGGCAAAAGTCTCAGGAAAAAGCCGTTAAAAGGCAATCCCATCATTCCCCATACAAACAAGGGAATCTCCACGGCCCCCCCCTCTTCTTGGTACGGTCTACGCCGTCCCCAGAACCGAAAATGGTACGGAGGAAGTAAGCCTGGGTAAAGAGAGCTGTCATAATGAAATCCCGCTTGATTCAGCATCATCGGCAATCCAGGCCACCAGCGAAGCCTAGCCGCCCGGTAACCCAATGGCTGGACGCCGATGCTTTCCGCCAACCGGCTCCTTGCTTCCACAAGAGATCCCAACGAAGGGCGTCTGCCTGAACGCATGTGGTCCTCCTGGTGGAGGGCCACTTCATGACCCTGCCGCAGCAAAGAACGCAAATCATCGGAGGCATTTTCCGCCACAAGAGGAGTTACAAAGAAAGTTGCCGGAATTCCCAAATGAGACAAAAGAGAACGCAAGACTTTTAGCCCTCGCAGAGAGGGCTCCAAACTCCCCTCTTCAGGATGGGAAACGCCGTAGATCGTCGGCGCGCTGAACGGCTCCACATCCACTGTCAAAGCACCGCAACAATCAAACAAAGGGAATCAGCTCCTCATCCCCATATCGTTTAAGATAGGTTTGAAAAACACCGAAGCACTTGCCCTTCACGCGACAACCCTCACACTTAGGCGCAAAAACACGCAACCTCCCTGGATGAAAGCTGGTGATCTCTTGAAGCCCCACCTGTCCCTCCACCATACCTCTTTCCACTGTAACCCGCGGACTCCAATGGAGATCATTGGGCAGATCCCATTCTTCCCCCAACATGCATAAGGGTACCCCAAAGAAACGCAGGACAGCCCCCCTTTCCCTGGCGATTTGATAAAGACGAGGTGCCATTTCCTTGAGTTCCTTCAACCGAACAGCAAGGTCAGTAAAGTTCTTTAGCGCTTCTCCATCCGGTGCCAGATTAGAAATTGTGCAATGCCGTACGGGAGAAAGATGAGTTAACAAATGGATGGTCGACTCTATGGACCCCAGATTGGCCTGCGTGACCACCGTATTAGTCAGCAGATACGGTTTTTTTGAAACAGAAGAAATATGAGCGATGGCTTCCATAACCCTCGCAAAGCTGCCAGGACTTTTTGCCAAGGGATCGTGAACCCCGGGACAATCCCCATGAACCGAAAGACACAGCTCATCTAAAAGGGGCAGAGCCTTCAAAGCGAACTCCTTGGATGCCAGCCGAGAGCCGTCCGAAGTGGCATAAGTAGTGTACCCCAAACGCTTAGCGGCCTGTAGAATTTCTAGGAATTTAGGATGAAGAGTGGGTTCCCCCCCTGTAAATGTGACATGATTGCAGCCGTCTCTTTTTTTACGGATCAAAGTTTTCACGATGTTGGCACAGGAGATGGGATGCCTAGCAAATTGAGCCATGCGAACGCTTTCGGAGCAAAAAACGCACGCCTGATCACAAATAGAAGACATGTGAAACTCCAGGCGCTTGATGGTTGTGCCCTTAAAGCGCTCCACCTGGCTTACAGGTACCGAAGATAATAGACTAGCCATTCTGCAACATTCTGTCTTTGAACAAGAGTCCAGAGACTCCCCCAAAACACCCAAAAGGCAAACGTTCTGGGTTCATAAACGGAAATTTTAAAGCCCCCCTGTTTTTCGCATCTCTTCCGTATCACTTGTATCTCATCCTCTGAAAGACCATCCGAATACCGCGTGCAATCCTCCTCCAGCAACTCCCAGGTCTGCTCAGAGAGAATCATGCCCGGTTCTAGGTCCTCAGGTTTTACTTTCCTTAAGCGTGCATTTCTCAAATAACCATCCAAAACCAGTCTAAGCACGGCAAAGAATATCCAAAAACCGATGGAGAGAATACCCCCTTCCACAAATTGGGCCATTAGGTCCCATCTTAAAATGAAACCCAAAGGCAAAATAATTCCGGAGACGATAAAGAAGGATATCCCCGTCACATCCCAACGGATAAACATTAGATTCAGCCAACGCCATAAAAAATATACAGTGAAGTACGCAGAGACTTGCCCCCAAAATCCTTGTATGGGCCAGAAAAAAATCTGTCTTAAAATATGCAAAACTAGAAAAAGAACGAATATATTCCATAGGATCAAAACGTAACGATGCCTCTTGGGCCATTCATCAGAAAGCCGAATCCAGAGCCGATGTAAAGTCGCTTTAAACTCACGCCTAGCCACAAAGCCCTCACCCAATAGAACCAAAACCACATACAGCCCCGCCGACACGAAGATATTGACCAGGATATTGAAAAAAAGAAACGAAGGAAACCCCCTCAAATCAGGATGCGCCAAAATCAATAAGGAACCCAAAACAATATAAAGCTTGGCATCCCCAGCAGGCCAAATCCTCAAGTACCATAGACACACTCCGGCCAAAAAACAGAGTCCTACATGTAACCCGGCATTCCAGTAAAAGCTGACAGGAATCCTCTCCCAAACACCCGGTATTCCCAGACTCAAATAACCCAAACCGCTCAAAAGCAATCCTAATACAATCCATTGATTCCGGACCTTCTGAAACCTAAAATCATCCCAAACGGCAACCATCCCCAATCCCCAGAAAGCGACATATGCCAAGGCACGAATCATGCGATGGGTTTAAACTCCGCCGCCCCATACAAATCCAAATAGGAGCGGTAAATCCCCATGCATTTTGACTCCCATCGGCAACGTGGGCAACATTCCAACTTGGTCCGATAATCTTCACGCCCACGCCGATGCCAATTGAAACGTTCCACGCCCCCATTCCAATCCGGCTTTAAAAAAGACACATCCGTGGGAAGATCGTTCCCCTCCTCGTAGAAATACCGCTCCAGAAGAGGCCAACTGTGAGTAAGCGAAACAGGCAGGACACAATAAGGCATAGCCCCAAAAGTTATCCGCAGTTTCAATTCCTTTTCATTTCTCAAGATAAGATTCAATACATAGGGGATAATGTCCTTAAACTGAGGTACCACCGTCTTATCATGGGAAACACGGGATTCCGGCCAGATGAAGTTAAACCGAATGTCCTCGATGCCTCTCGCTGCGAAAAACCTTACAAAGGACTCCATATGCGGTGCATTCAACCGGTTCAGCACAGGATTCAAAGAAACATTGTCCGGCAATCTGCCCTCCCTCCGTACCACCACCAAATTGTCTATTGCCTTGAGTTTCTTCTCTAAAATCCCAGGAACTCCCACCAATCTTTCCTCTATCTCAGGAATATGGCTGTGCACAGACACCGTCGCGCGCGTCAACCCAGCCTCCAAGGCCTCCTCCAGAAAGTCCCGATTCGCCAATCGCGTCCCATTCGTGCATAAAGCCACTCTTTGATAACCCAAATCCTTAGCATAACGAATGCAATCCAAAATGTGCGGATAGGTGCTGGGTTCTCCTCCCAGGAACCCCAGCGAGCGGGCCCCCTGCTCATAATGCATCCGAATCTCCGCCTTCATCCTCTCTGGATCCGCCCATGGCTCATGATCGTCCCGCTCCTCTCCGCTCATGCAAAAAATACATTTGTTGTTGCACAACCTGCCGGGATTTATTTCAACATTCTTAAGCTTCATCTTGGAAAATTATGGACAAATTCCGTTAGCAACTGATCTACTCTACGAGTAGACTGCCAGGCCTCAGGGCCAGCCCAACGCGCCAGCAGAGGCATCAGAAAGCGGCGTCGACTTTCCACTCCCGCCAATTCCAAATGCTCTTGGTGAACATTTCCAAGACACAAGATCCGCCTAATTTGTTCCATTCCCCTACACTGAACCATATTAGAAGCGTAGACAGCTCCATCCTTGTCGACCGTCAAGGCCTCGTTGTATAACGGAACCGGACTCCACACCTCAAGATTCTTAATCCGAATGCCTAAGTTTCGCAATCTGCCTAGAGTTCTGCGGACTATCTCAAGACTCGCCTGGAATCTAGAAACTTGATCCTCATTCCAAGGAACAAAATAAGCCGGAAGGATATTAAAACGGCGATATCCTTCCCGGATCAAATGTGTTAATTCCCTCAGGACCCTTTCAGGACGGCAATTTTGATCCAGCACAAGTGTATACCATACCCCCGGCAGAGAGGAGGCTCCGGTCACCCTTTGACTCAACGTGACTTCTACTTCCGGACAATCCTTAAGGTAGGCAATCTTTTGTGCATCTAGGAAAGAACCATTTGTGGGGAGTTCATACCGAATTCTCCTCCCTTTCCATTCCGTCCGACCAGCTTCTATGAGCCGAAAGATCAAACGCCAGTTTAAGAGAGGCTCTCCACCCAAGAACTTAACTTGCGGATTCTGTCCTCGCGATAAATGCCTCAAATAGTTGGAAACAGCACGCCATGCCGTCTCCCAACTCATGTCCTGATTCGTAAAATCAACTTGACAAAACCCACACCTCAGGTTACACCGCGAGGTTACAAGCAAGCACAACTTCATGAAGAGATCCCTGCGGAAGACAAATCCTCTTCTGAGAAGGGCAGGAGCTCATCCTCACCAAAAGCGTCTAAATATATCCTCCAAAAACCAGTGCAGCGATTTCCATAAGCGCAGGAAAGACACCTATGACCCAGTCTACGATCTGATGGGATTTCTACTCCGACAGGGTTATTGACCTCATCACACTGAGCTTCATAACCCTTCGCTTGGCATAGGGGAACACCACAAATCCCGGCCACCCGAACAGGAATGCCACATCTTCGACCTTCCTCCAAAGCCATAAGAAAAACTGTTCTAGCCTCAGAGAGCCTGGGAACTTGCTTTAGATTTGCTTTTCCAGCGGCGACTGGAGCCATAAAGGAGAGAACAACACCATGAATCCCCTGCGGGAACCGAATCTTCACCCAAGAAATAAACTTCGGCAACTCACGCAGGTTGAGCTTCGAGGCAACAAAGTTTATGGTCACCGCAATTTCCTGATTAATACACTCCTCTATTCCTCGAAGCGTGCGCTCAAAACCGCCGTGAACCCCAGTTAAAATATCCACTACCTTCGCGTGCGTTCCGTGCAAAGAGGCAAAAATAGAATCCAGTCCAGCGGCGTGCAAGTCCCCAGCCAAGCTTCCCTCCCCCAACAGCATGGCATTTGTTTGAAGGGAGATGAAACTAAATCCAATTCGCCGAGCGAAGGCGACAATACCTTTCAGTCCCGCATGAAGGGTAGGCTCACCCCCTGTCAAAACGAGGCGCCTCGCTCCAGCCTCATAAAATCGAAGTAAGGCTTGCTCGGCCTCCCTTGCACTTCCCACAAGATTAGGGGCATTTTCGTCACAATTGCAAAAGAAGCATTTTTGGTTACAGCTTAAAAGAAGCCTTAATTCGGCTTGAGGCCCATGGATGCGCAAAGGCGACGCTTTTCCAATCCAATCATGATAGGCAGTGGCAGCTAAAACAAGCTCAGGGATATAGCCTGCTTGACCCCTGCTTGCCAGAGATCTCAAGCCGGCAGCCAACCAGGCGATCCCACTCAGAGCAGGAGAGATTTTGGGCTCTTCGCCTGCCACACGCAGAAGCACATCTCCGGCTTCGCACAGATGAGGGATATCCGGTCCCTTGGGTATTATTTGGATCCTAATCTCACCTCCAGGATGCTCCATTCTTAACCATAGTCCGGACGCCATCTGTACCTCTTTCAATCTGAATCCCGCAGGGGCAGGACGCCAGCCATCGATGTCCCTGAGCAGACGATCACAGGCGGCCCTCAGCTCAGATCCAGATTTGGCAGGCTCCCTACGATAGACGATAGGCATTTCAACAAAGACACCCTACAGGGCGCACCTCACTGGATTCCTATACTCAACCGTCTCCCAAACATCCAATTGCCTCAGGAGCCTCTGACATTCGCGTGCGACGAGGTCCTTGTCAATCCCATGGGATACAGCCATATCCACCTTGATCTCGCCTAGACTGCGGCGTCCGTCGATTTTTCGCAGTAATTTTAAGGTCATGGGTGTGGCCAGCATGCGTGGGTTGAAGACATCGCCAACGGGATCATGTGTTTCGTGCTTGATAAATTTCATTCGCAGTGCTGTCTTGAGAACAGCCGACCCGGACTCAGGAACAAAACACGGTTCCACCAAGAATGGGTATACCAGGCGAGGGATATCCTCGTCCTGATGTGGACGATTTATCGCTCCAACAAATTCGGAGTCATCCTTCCAAACCCCTCGATAAAAATCATCCTGCGCCGGATTATCAAGATTGAAGGCGATAAGACTATCGACTGAAGACAAAAAACCGGACACGACAGCCACATAGGCCTTAAGGCCTGATAGCTGTTCAGGCAGGCGAGCCTGATACATCCGTTTTGCCCTTTCCCAGAGCACCTGCTGACACGGATCGTTGTCATACCAGGTAAGCGCCATCACCAGGAATCGGGAGGCGGTTTCCCGACAATAAGAGCTGTAGTCCTTCCACATGGTACATTCGCGTGCTGAGGAAACACCTTTCCAGATGGTGGTGATGGTGCACGCAGCCCGCTGCGCACTCAGATGTGCGACAGTGACTCCCGAGCTGAAGATGGGATCGACGAAGACTGCTGCGTCGCCGACAGCGAGCCAGCCTTCTCCAGCCGCATCTCGACACAAGTACGACCAGTCCCGAATAGTAAAAAAGTCCTTACCTGTTCTGTCAAAATTTTCGATCCATTTTGCCGGCTGCAACAAATCGGCTATCTCGGGACACTCTTGGATCGCTCTTGAGTAATGCGCCCTAATATCCTGGATCCCGTTTTCGACTAGATGGTTATAAGTAGTCACCAATCCCACGGACACCACATCCTGGGAGATCGGGATGTACCATATCCAACCCTGCGGAACGCTGCAGACGAAAATGCGGGTCTTGTCTGGGTGTCCGGTAAATTGAGTCCGCCACCGCGCACCACGGAAGTAAGCATAGGCGGCGACGTTCTTCAGCCGAGGATCAATTTCACGGATCTTGCGGAAGACCGACAAAAAGCCGGACTGACCGCTGCAATCAGCTAGCAAGCGAGTGCGAATCTCTCTCTGCCCCCCTTCTGTGGAGACGACAACACCGACTACTCGACCTTGTTCCTCAAGAATATTCTCAGCGCTGCCGTGCACTACCTCAACCCCACAGTTCTTGGCGTGATCCAACAGGATGGCGTCATAGTGGCTGCGCAAAACCTGCCAGGCATAGGGGGTCTCTTCTGGGATGTCCCCATGTTGGGACATGATCTCCTCGATCGAAAGACGCGCGAAGTCCGCGTTCCAGGGAATGGAGTCTTTCCCCCAAACGTAAGTCGCTCCCATCTTCTTTGGAAATCCAGCGGCCTCTATCTTTTCGAAAACGCCCATTTCCTTAAGCACGGGTGCAACCGCCGCCAGGAGGGACTCCCCGATATGATGCCGTGGAAAAGCAAGCCTTTCAACGAGTATTACCGAGGCGGCGGGATTGTATTTTTTCACCAGGCATCCAAGCGTAGACCCCGCGGGCCCTCCCCCAATGATTACGAGATCGCATGAACCAATCATTCCGCTTTAGGCTTCATCCAGGAGCCAGCAAAATCCCGAAGTTCTGACGGCCAACTTGCTTCGGCATCTTCCAAGGGAGCTCGCTGGGGGCGAAGGAGACAAAGAGACTCTGCAAATGCAATAAGCCATCCACCCGCCAATGTGTCGGGACCGGACCCAGCCCGACAAAGCTGTTTCCCCGCCCAATCTTGGAAGGAAAGCATCGAAATAGATACCTTATAGTCGTCCTCGATCTGTTTTTTTCTAATCAAAACCTCCGTTTTTAAGGACGTCCTTTGAAGACTATCCAAATCCACCACGAATCCCACCGATCGGATCTGAGGATGATTTTTTAACTTATCGGAAATTTCCTCCAATTCATCCCGGAGGTAGGTCCTGCCATATCTGGCGTCCCAAGCCTCCAAAATACCGGTGCCGGAAGATTGTACCACCTCCACATCCCCCATGTTTCCCTGCCTTTTCTTTTCCCCGCGCACGCGCGCCAAAGGCTTTAAATTTCCCTCCAAGGCGCCCCGATCCTCCAAGGCTTGAAACAGGCTATGAAGAGCTACCTCAAAAACCCTTGCGGAGTACTTGGCCCTCCCCACGAAGCGATTCAAGAAATCAATCACCTGATCGGCAGAAGGCTTACCGGCCACAAAAATTCTAATCTGCTCCAATGCCTCCCGATGCAATTCCTTGTGGTCATGCGCCGGAGGCTCCGTCACCCGTGTCCGATTCTCCAATGAATGCAGCAGGGGGAGCGGCCTGGACTCCGAAAAGGATTCTTTTCTCCAGGATGCATTTTTGCATTCCGCCAACACACGCTCCCTCAGCTTCCCCACAAATTCAGTCATGATCTGGCCGGCGATGGCGCTGGAAGCCAGTGTGTGCAAAGCAGATGATTCTCCAAAGACAATCCCCATCGCTTGGGCATTTTTAAGGCGCAGCTTCTCGTAATAGTCATAACTTCCCATAACGGAGTCAATATGCGCCAGGCTGCACCGCCCCTTTAAATGCGGATCCCGTGCCAAGTAACCCACGCAGGCAGAATAGATATCCCCTGAAGAATCGACCGCCAGCTCGGTATTCATCCGCATCGGCCAAACCCAATCAGTTAAATTCAACAGGCGAACCCCCTTCTGCCACATCACCCTAGGATAGATGTCTAAAAGGGGTTTCAAGCCCTCCCGGAGCTGCCGCAAAGATTCCGCAGGCCACGTAACGCAGTTGGCCACCATCATAAAGAGCTTTCTAAAACCTATATCCAGTATGTGGTTAAAATTTTCGACCACATGAGCCGCTGTTTGAGGGGAAATGACCATGCTCACCTGCATGGGAATTCCGGCGGCAAAGAGCCTGGGGAGATTTTCCGCGATCCCCGCATAAGAATCCCGGCCGCTGACAGTCGGCCGATTTTTGTTGTGAGATTCCGGAGCCCCATCCAGGCTGATCTCCAGGGCCACCCCATACTTTTCAAAGAGGTCCACCCAATGGGAGCGCACCACCGCCGCATTGCTGGTCACCATCATCCTTAAATTTTTACCTTCCTCCGCAGCCCTCTTTCGAATATAGGGAAGGAATTGCCTATACTTCTCAAAGGGGAGGAGAAGGGGTTCGGCCCCGAAGAAGTGAAGCTGAAGATTGGGATAAGAAGAGGAAAGAAGAAAATCCCCCGCCTTAAGAAGATGCGGCAAGGACATATCCCTACGCCCCAGGAGAGACCTCCGAACACAACAGTATCGGCAGTCAAACTGACAGGCATAGGTCACCAAAAGCACCAAGCGCTTTTCTCGCTGGGGCCCTTTTAAAGCCTCCCGCGGAGGAAGGATTCCCTTATCGGATGGAAAAGTAGGCATCCGTTCGTGACTCCCCATTCCTGGCAAAATCAACCGCGCAGAGCACGGGATACATCAGACAACCCCGATCCGACGCCAATGTCCGATAATCCCTAATCTCATCTTCCGTGGCCCCATGGGCATTCGCTTCCAACCAGGAATAAATTTCCTCAAAGCTCAGAGTAAAATCGCGGATCTGTTGTGATTCATAGACCTTGTAGAATTTTACAGAGAGAACCTCTCCTCCTTGATTGTGGCGAACCGTCTTATAAAAAAAACAGTGGGGTTCCAGGGATAAGCTCGGTTTAAAACGATCTGACAGAAAGTCATGGCCTTCCAGGTTGTCCTGCATGGAACGGAAGGCATAAGTCTTTAGATGCAAATTCCCCCCCGACAAAAAATCTAAGCAAACAGCCGCCAGATCTTCATGCTCAGGAAGCGAAGGAACAGCCAGACCCACACTCTGACAAATTCGCCGCAAAAGACCTATGCGAGCTTTCACAGGGTAATAATGCTTCAACTCCTCAAAATAGATTTTAAGTCTGGGAAACGCACAGCCCTGTTGCCAGTCCATCCCCAAAGTCGTCTGGTGAAGGTCCCGGGTGGATTTTACAGCCTTTAAAACTTGCAGAGCCGCTCCTCGATCAAATGCATTCCCGAATAGATCAAACAAAAGGAGCAGTTTCTCTTCAAACGCCTCCTTTTCGCCATAGTCATTCACGCTCATCCTAAGCCCCTTGGAAGAGCGTGTGGAGACCGAAAAATCAAACTTCTGATTTTGGCAAAGCCATTCCGGCCTGAATTCACGGAACAGAATCTTCCAAACATCCGAAAGAACCGTTCCGCCAAACTTCAAGCCGCATACATCGGCGAATGTATCCAGAACCAGGAGATAGGATGACAAGGCCGGTGGTCTCACCAGATTTCTTTACCGGGAACGTTTTTCTTACCTTTTATTCGTCTCTGATTCTCAGTCAAATCCCTGCGTTTGTATTGCGCGTTCAACCGGCAAAACTGATCCACCACACCCGACAAAATCGGAACACAAGGTTCTACCGTTCCTTTAAGCAAAACCAGACATCGGACGTCATTGCCGCAACCAGCAGGATCCTTTCGCCTGATAGCTGTTACGATGGCCAATTTATTTTCACAGAAGCGTTTCTGTTCCGGTGCTTTGTTGAGTCTTTGGCAATTTCCAGCGGCCTCACAATAGTTCTTGAACTGCTGCGGCGACGGACCAAATTGAGAGCGCTGCACCCAGGGAAGCAGCTTCAAACAAGCCTCTTTTTCGTTGTCCATGCGATACCCTTCCGCCAATATTTGACACGCCTGTTTTGATTTGTCCGGAGCAACTACATTGGCCACAAACCCGGACTTCACGCAGTAATCTACAGCCTCCGCA
>JACQJN010000281.1 GCA_016205085.1 Elusimicrobiota bacterium
GGCTTCGTTGGCTTTGTCTCCCGGCTGGATTTGATAGGAGCCGCGATAGAGACCTGGGGAACCTTCGAGCGAGGTGAGGGGAATATGTTTTTTGACTCCCGAGATGGAAAACTCTCCCGCGGCGTCCGGCGTTCCTTTTATTTGGACGTCCAGCCAGTCGCCCACCCTGAGTTCCATGGAGCTGGCCGGAGAGATGGAATTCGGGTCAATGGCGGTCTCATCGGAGGAGATAGGCTGAGAAGAAATAATGCGGACCTTGTGATCTAAAATGTAGGTTGTGGTTTTGGTTTGCAGCTCACAGTGGAACAAAAAAGGTGATAGGGGAGATGAAACGGGAACCGGCAGGTAGGCGATAAACCCTCCATTTCGGTGTGTCTTTATGGGTTGGCCGTTGATTTGCAAGGAAGCCGTGGGAGGAAAAATTCGACCCAGCAGGAATGTGGCGGTGCTGATGGTGAGTGTGGCTCCTTCCTCAGGATAGGTGATGAGGATGGGAGCCGAGGTGGGAAAGACGGAATAGGATTGTGCCTGGGCAAGTCGCAACGGGGTAAGGAATAAGAGCCCCAGCAAGATACCCATGATTTTATTTTAGGATTTTTAGTGCTGGCGCGCCAGCACTTGCAGCCTGGCGATGCGTTCGGAGGTGGGGGGATGGGTCCTGAACAAGCGGGTGAGGCCTTCAAAGCTGAACGGATTGATTATGTTCAGCAATCCGGTTTTAAAAATATTGTTCACTGCTTATTTTACTAGTTTGTTCTCCGGTCTTCGGGGAGGATCGTTGGGAGGCCGGGGTGGCACTTTCCCGTTTTTGGCTTCGTTGTCTTTGGCTTGTGGGGTGAGCTCTTTGTTGATTTTGGCGTAGGCAGGATCTTCATCCACGGAACCGACAATGGCCCCGATGGGGCACTCCGGAAGACAAACGCCGCAGTCGATACAGACGTCCGGATCGATGGCCATGAACTGTTTCCCTTGGTAATCAACGGGATGGATGCATTCCACAGGGCAGACATCCACACAGGCGGCATACTGCTCTCCCAGGCACTTTTCAGTGATGACGTGAGACATTCAAGTTCCTCCTCGGGGGTTGTGTGGCAACCCCATAAATTGATTTAATTTTGCGAAATGTCGATTGCGGGAATTTTGCCTGACGGTTTTTCGAAGGCTGAACCATTCAACGGGGCGGCAAAGGCGACGATCTGTCGGTTGATCCCCAATATCTCTTTTCGGAACTTTACTTCTTCCGTTTTTAAGTCGTAGACCGTGGCTTTTGTCAGGTGCAGGACACCGCTGGCGCCTCGGTCGGCGTGCCAAATAAGATCTGCAATCCTGCGGCAGCGGGAGTCCTCGGGTACGCGAATGATGCCTTCGATGCGTTCGTTGTTTGTTCGCAGCTCTACCCAAATATCTCGGGTGGCACTCTCTCTTTCCATTTCGGTGTGATTTTAGCTATTTTAGTTTAAATATGTCAAATATAAAGAGGTTGCTGGTAGTCGGTAGTTGGTGGCTGATGTCGGGCATCGCTTTTGGACAGGAGGCTGTCGACCCCTTGCGGCATTCCTTCGGGCTAACCCAGTTTCATATGGGCGGGACTCTGGCACTGAACTGGAGAAATCTGGGGCCACGTCAGCCTGGTTTTGAGCAGCAGATCCAGAATGAGGTATTTATCTCGGACGCTTTTTTTGGATTTGGTGGACCCGTGATCGATGGGATTCCATTTTTTCTGGAGTTTCAGATGCCCACGGGATCTCAGGGGACTTTGAGTCTTTATCGCTTTGCGTTTAATTTCTTGAAGGAGAAACATCTGAATCTGGAGATGGGAAAATTTCTCGTGCCGTTTGGACATTACAATGAAATTTACCGGCCCAACGATTTCTTGGCGGTGACGCGGCCGCTTTTGTACGCCTCTCCGGACAGTTTAGACTTGGTGGTGCGGTTGAATTCCCCCCGGCCTCCTTTAAGTTCGGGATACACCGATATCGGGGCCAGAATCAGCTATTATCCCTACTACAGCCATCCCTTGATGCCTACGGAGGCGGCGGTTTATGTAGTCAATGGGCTGGGGGAGGCTTCCAACCGGCAGAGGACATTCCCGAGCCCCAGCAGTTTGCTGGTCCCTCCGCCTCCCGTGGAGGGAGTGAGCATCGACTTCGGCCATCAGAACAATAATTTAGCGGATAACAACAATAATAAAAGCGGGGGTATGCGTCTTTGCTTTGCTCTTGGAGATTTCAGGCTTCCTTGGACCATGCCGGAGTCTCAGGGTGAAATAAAAGGGCTCAATGTAGGATTTTCTGTGATGGAGGGGCGGTATGATTTAGAGCAAGGCCAGGATTATGTTGTGGCGGGAGTGGATGCCAGATTCCAATACCGCGATTTCAGCGTGAATGCGGAGTATATCTATAGCGATACCGATTTCAAATCTCCACAGGCGGATACCAGTACCGTGGTGAGTTCACCTTTGGATACCAGCAGCATGCGTTCTTCCAATGAAATCAATCGGGGTTTCTACATCCAAGTGGCTTTCCCTATTTTCAGTCGGCCTCCTCTGGGAAAAAAACTTATAGGAGTTCTGGTTTATAATTACATGGAACGCAGGGGACCCAAGCTTATTTTTTCTTCCAATGCCAAATTCGGCCCCACCGGAAATCTGTCCGTGGCGGCGTTTCCCTCGGAAGCCTTGCGCATAACCACTCACATCAACAAGTACACACTGGCCTTGAACCACAAACTCTCCGACAATTTTCATCTGAAGGGGGAATACTCCTATTGGGATATTTCCGTTCCCCCCGTTTCGAATGTCAGTCAAACCAGCATCTATCAAACCGCTTTTTCAGTTGTTTTTAGTTTCTGAGTAGAATGTCACTGATCGCCTGGATTCACGACCGGCTGACTCAGCGGAAAATGCAGAGGCTATTCTCCCGAGGAGAAGATCCTTATTCCTATAGAACTTCTTCTTATGAGCAGATCCGGTTCCGAAAAACATTGGAGGCTTTGGGGAAAAGGCGATTCGGGAAAATTTTGGAAGCGGGATGCGGGGAAGGTGTCCTGACCCGTTCTTTGGCGGAGAGGGCGGATCGTGTTACGGCTTTGGATATTTCCGAAGCAGCCTTGAGCAGGGCTCGGGAACGACTTTCCTCTTTTGGGGATCGGATAGTGTTCGTCCATGAAAATGTGCGGGACTGGGTGAAGCGAGTTCGGGGAACTCTTCATTTCGATCTGGTTGTGCTTTCGGAAATGCTGTATTACCTGGGAGAGAAGGAAGAGAAGATTTTTTTGTTGGAACCGGCGTTTGTGGATTTTTTAAGGGATTTGTGCGGACTTTTGATGCAGGGGGGTCTTCTTTTGATGGCTCATGGCTTTTGCAATTCTGAAGAGAGGAAAATCAGGGAAGGATACCGAGAAAGATTGCTCCGGCTGGGGCTGAAGCCTTTGGGGGAATGGGTGGCTGGGGAAGCTCCTCACGACAAAGGAACTGCGCGTTGTTTGATTCATCTTCTTGAAAAAATTTAGCCCTCTTCTATTTTTATTCTTCCTCTTTTTCCTGGTTGCGGGATCGGCTTTCCCTGAGAAAATCGGATTGAGGGATTTTGACGAGAAACAACCTTTCTCAGCCCAGCAGGAAATTCTTCGGGAACAGCCGGCCTTTCAAGTGTATCAGGTGCGGTTTCCGTCGCCGGTTCGGACGCGCTTTCCCTCCAACAATACGGTTTGGGGAAAATGGTATCTGCCCAAATCAGACCTGCCTCTTCCCGGGGTTCTTGTTTTGACCGTGCTGGGGGCTCCCAATACCTGGATAGAGGATAGGATAGCCAAGAGCCTTCTGCGCCACCGATTGGCGGTGCTGGTGCTGGAGCATCCTTTCCATTTTCATCGCCGGCCCAATCCCTGGGCGCAGCCGGGGGAGATGTTTCTAACCAGGACTCCTCAAGGCTTGGCTTCCAATTTCCGGCAGGCGATATGGGATGCTCGCCAAGCCATCACCTGGATGTCTCGACAGAAAGAGATCGATCCTCATCGTTTGGGGATTTTGGGAACCAGCCTGGGGGCGATCGTGGCCGCCAGCACGATCTCTACCGATTCGCGTTTACGGTGTGCCGTTTTGCTTTTGGGGGGCGCTGATTTTTCGGAACTTCTGTGGAACAGCGCCGTTACGGGACCGCCTCTGCAGAAACTGGGGTATTCCCAGGAAGTGTTAAAGCTAGCCTGGAAGGAGCTAGATCCCTTATATTATAAGGAAAACAATGCGGGAAAAAGAGTTTTGCTGGTCAATGCCTTGTGGGATAGGGTGGTTCCCCGCCCCAATGCGGTAAAGCTCCGAGAGGCTTTCCCCGATTCGCGTCAGGTGTGGGTGCCCTTCGGGCATTATAGCTCGATTCTGCATCTGATATGGCTGCCTCGGTATATCAGCCGTTATTTCGAAAGAGAGTTTGGTATAATTCGGTAGCCAATGAGGACAAGGATCATAATAAATCTGTTTATTTTTTCTGTTCCTTCACTTTCTTTCGCTGCTTCATTTCATGATCTGCTGCCGGGGGCCAGGCCCAATGGAATCGGTTTCGCCTATGCCGCCATCGCGGATGATGCATATTCGATTTTTTATAATCCCGCGGGTCTTGCGGGAAAGACCAATCTGGAGATGGCTTCCGGAATAGGAAGAAGATTTTCACCTCTGGGTTCCGTGGGGGAGATGTCTTTGGCTTACAGCCGTCCTTTGCCGGAGGGCATGTTCTCTAATCTGTCCGGGGTGGCGGTCTCGGCCGGGTACTATGGACTCCGGCAGAATCGGGTGGGAGATAAGGATGTTTTTCTTTTTTCCTGGGCACAGCCCTATCCCGTCCCGCATTTTCAAAAGCCCGTCAAGTGGGGAGCCAGTTTTAGGATGGAGAGCGTGCGTCAGCCCGGCAAGTCGCGTTTCGGGGTGGGAATGGATGTGGGAGGCATGCTGGAGAGCGTTCGGGGAGGCAGGGTGGGGCTCTCTTTGATGGAGGTGGTGACGGATGTGGGGGCTTCCACGCCGTTTATCCATTTGGGCGCCGCCTATCCTTATGGCTTCATCCATTTTATCGCGGACATGCGGATCCGGAAGGGATTGGCGGAATTTTACCCCGGTATGGAGATGACCTTTTTGCGGGGGCTTTTGGCGTTGCGCGCGGGAAAGGCGGTTCGCTTGGATGGAGTGTCCCAAATTTCTTTTGGGCTTGGGGTGAGTTTCTCCCCCTTATTGGTGGATGTTGCCATGACCCTTCCCTGGAGGGGGTTCCAGGAGGTGGGAGGCATGTATCAGGCGTCGGTCTCCTATCGTTTCGGCGTGCCCTCTTTTACGGAAAGCTACGTGGGACAGGCTTCCCAGCGGTCGGAGGTTCTCAAGCGGGAAATCGGAGTGTTGGAGGATCGTAAGAGAAGTTTGGAACAGGATGTAAAAGCGGCGGAGGTGAATAAATCGGTGACGGAATCGGACTTAAGAAACGTTTTGCTCAGGCTGGAAGACAACAAGTTGCGCCTCAAAAATTTGGAATTGGAGGTATTTGAGAAAGAACGGGAGAAGCTGTCTCCATCTAAGCCCAAACCCAAATCCATTGCGCCTGTCCCCCAATGGCCCCGGAGGCATAGGGTGGTGCAAGGGGACACTCTGCGGTCCATTGCCTCCCAGGTTTATGGAGACCCCAATTTGTGGGAGCTTATTTATGAGGCGAACTTGAACAAGATTTCTCGAGGCCTTCCTCACGTCGGCACGGAATTGGTTCTTCCGGCTCCCCCACATAAACGGTAGTAATGGCGGCATTAATTGAGGTTGTCGTTGGAGATGAGAACAAGCGTCAGGAGCTTCTGCGCGTTCTGCAAGGTTTAGGTTACGAAACGCTTCCTGCCGTCAATCTCTCCGAGTCCATTTCTTCCCTGGCCCAGAACAGGCCCCGAGCTGTTTTGGTAGCCGAAGAGACTTTGGAGACTCCCGCGGAGGTGATGCTCAAGGAGATTCAACGGGCGGCCCCTCTTTTGCCGGTAGTGATCTGCCTGGGAAAGCGGGATGCCTCCCGCGCGGTGGAGTACATGAAACTGGGGGCTTTTGAGTGCGTGGCTCCTCCTTGGACGGAAGAGGCGTTGAGGGCTTCTCTTAGAAAGGCGGTTCGTTTTGATGGGACGGCCTTGGGGTTGTCTCCCCAGGGGCCTTCCCGAAAGGCGATTCTCGTTTTGGGAGTGTTGATAGCGGCGGCGTTTTCTTTTGGGATGGGGATCACGGTCTGGCGTTGGCATGAGAGAAAGCGCTCCATGGAAGTATTCGAGGGGAAAGACAGGTGGGATCTGCCTTACGCCCACCCTTCCGGAATAACATGGGATGGCCGGTCTTTCTGGATTGGAGATTGGTTCGGTCAGGCGATATACCGGCATTCTCCGAAAAGTTTTGAGGTGCAACAAGTGTACCGCTATCCCACCGATATTCCGGTGGCTCTTACCTTTGCGGAAGGAACGCTTTGGACCGCCACGGGATCCGGGCTGATTCAAAAGCATCTCAACGACGAATCGCTCAGGGTCATCGGCCAATTTAAATTTCCCGGAGTCATCGGATTGTGTTATGACGGGCTCTATCTATGGAGCTTGAATAATCAAAGGGTTCTCATGCAGCATCTTCTGGATGACCGGCTGACTGTCCTTCAGTCTTTTTATTATCCCGGCAGCAAGCCGGTGGCGTTGGCCTGCAACGGGCAGTCTTTATGGACATTGGATGCCCAGGGTCCCGCTATTCTCAAGCATGATTTGGAGCGGCCGGGAGTGGTTTTCAACCGCAAGTTGTTGTCTCTATATCAGTCGGAAGAGTGGCGGCCCTCCGGACTCGCGTGGGACGGAATGCAATTCTGGACGGTGGCAGAGGGCGCTTTGGAGGGTTCCAAGAGAAAGGAGGGGGGGCGGGCCAAGGTGTTCCGGCATTGAAGGCTTCTCATTTTTTTCCGGTTCGGTTTCAGAGGGGGCAGGACTCTCAGGAAGGGTGGGGGAGGCTTCTGGAAATCCATTCCTCCGGGGCGAAGCTCCTGACGTCCGTCCCCATCCGTGCGGAAGAAGAGATTTTTATCAGCTTTGAAATTGAAGACCATCGGTTTGAGTCCTTAAGGTCTAAGGTTTCCGCGAGCCATCGGGATGCGGACGGTTATGCGGTATGTGAACTCCAGTTTGTGGGGTTCAAGGAGCGTGTGGATCTGCAAAGGGCTTTGACGGACGTATTGGTGAGGAGATCATTTACCGATTGAGCGATTTTATGCTATAGAAGAAATAGAATGCACGCGGAAACATTGAGGAGGACGGCGTTAAGTCAGGTTCAAAAACAGATCGGGGGTCGGTTCGTGGATTTTCACGGATGGGAGCTGCCCATCCAGTTTTCCAGCATATTAAAAGAACACCAAGCGGTTCGAACGGCCTGCGGAATGTTTGATGTTTCCCATATGGGCCAGGTGACGGTGGAAGGGCCCAGGGCCTTGGATTTCCTCCAAAAGATCACCTCCAATGATCTGGCAAAAATTTCCAAAGGAAAGGGGATTTATACCCATATCCTCAACCAACAGGGTGGGGTCGTAGATGACGTCATCGTCTAC
>JACQJN010000280.1 GCA_016205085.1 Elusimicrobiota bacterium
GATAGGATGATAGAGGCAAAGTGGGATGTAAAGCAGGATGATAGGATAATAGGCAGGAATTCTCTTATATCATCTTATCGTCTTATCATCTTATCATCTTACCTTATCATCTTATCAACTTATCAACTTATCAACTCGCCTTCAGCATGGGCGGTGCATCAGAATCAAGAGCAGGCTAGGGACGCCAAGCGTTTTGGATTCAATCGCACCATCTCAACGATTCGAAAAATTCCCAGTCTTTCTGAAATTCAAGCCTTCAGGGATTTCAACCATAAAAACGGCAACCTCTGGAAAATACGGTACCATCCGCGCACCGGGCTCCCCGAGGCTATGCTGGGTGGTCGAAGCGTTTCTCGGGTTGGTTCTCCGGAAAACGCGGCGCGCAGTTTTTTGGCGGAAAATATGTCTTTTTTGAAAGTCCGTCCATCGGATTTGAGATTGAATCTTTCTCATGCGGTGGCGGGGATTCACCATCTTTTGTTCGAACAGTCCTACCGGGGGATACCGGTTGAGTTTTCCCGGATCAAGGTCCATCTGACCGATTCGGGAGAGGTGATCGCTCTGCAATCTAAATTTGAGCCGGAGATCCGGGTATCTTTAACTCCTGCTTTTTCAGAGTCGCAGGCATTGGGGGTGGTCTCCCAGGATTTGGGGAGTTCTGTTTCCTCTTCCGGGAAATTGGTTCTATTTCCATGGGAAAATGACGGTCAAGTTCATCTAGCTTGGAAATTTAAAGTGGATGCCGTTCGGCCTTTGGGAAAGTGGTACTACTATGTGGATGCCCATACGGGTCAGCTTCTTCTGCGTTACAATGACTTAAGATTCCAGGCCTGCCTTACCTCCGGGACGGTTTCGGGTTTGGTCTATCCCACCGACCCTTTTACTACTTCGGCGGCGACGGTTCCCTTCCAAGATCAGAATGTTTGGGTGCAAGACAGTTCCACATTTACGGTGACGGACGGCAATGGCAGTTTTTGCAGCGCCACGGCGGGGCGCATATTCACCTCGCTTAAAGGGCCGTATATCCATGTGGCCCACCAGAAGAAACCCGGCGCTCACTATGACAATGCGCTTGGTCAGTGGTTTCTCCGTTCAGAATCGGTTTCCTCTCCCAATCCTTACTCCAACGATTACTTTCAAGCTTCCACGGTTTCTTTGGGTGGGGTGGTGATTTCCCCTCCTGGAAGGTTGGTCAAGGTGATGCCTGTTTTTAGCACTCTTAATGTGGGGGGGATTGATGTCAACGGCAATGTTTCAGATGACGATGAGCTATTTGTCACGGACGGTTTGGGAAGAAAAGTGGCCAGTTACATCGGTGATTTGGGGGCGATCAATGCTGCGGCGGTAGAGGGCAGCACCTACGCGGTTCATTTGAAAACGAATTCTTCTGGACAACAGAGTGGCTTTTCGGTGGTTTTTTCCAGCTATTTGGTTCTGTGTCCTTCGGGGGTGTGTGATCCTGCGGTCCCGGATAACGCCACATCCACGTTCACCTGGAACGCGTCACGGACTGCGGACGGCACTTTAGACGAGGTCAATGCCTTTTATCACATCAATCAATTCCGGGGTTATCTGGCGGGTGGGGTGAATGCCTCAAGCGCGGCTCCCATCAATTTCCCCATCAATGTCATGGTGCATGCGGGTCCCACGGGAATGGACAACGCCTTCTATAATCCGGAGTTTAAGAATCTATTTTTTGGAGACAGCCCCACCCCTTCCACGTCTTTTGCTTTGGATGGAACCGTGGTCCGTCATGAGTACACTCATTTTATGGTGGACCATATCTATCCCCTCATCAATTTCGGTCAGTCCGGGGCCATCTCGGAGGCACTGGCGGATTATTTTTCGGGTTCTTCTTTAAATACCTCCCAAATAGGCAGGGGAGTCAACGCGGGATCTTCTTTACGGAATTTGGCTGATGGAGGTTGTCCTTCCTCCACATGCAAGGTTTTTCCCACGGACTGGGTGGGAGAGATTCATGATGACAGCCTCATACTGAGTCAGGCCTTGTGGAGAATTAGGAACCGCTTGGGAACCAGTCAGGCGGACTCGCTTGTTTTTAGAGCCCTTTTCTATTTTCCGGATAGTTTTCAAGAGTTCCAGGAGGCAGCGACTCTATTGTGTTTGGATGATATTTTTGGCGGCGGTGGCGGTTCTTCTTGTACGATGGTTAGTCATATAGCAGGGATATTTAGCGATTTTGTGGCGCATGGCATTCCTGTCTCCGGAGGAGATGTTTTTGAGAGCAACGATGGTCCGGAAGCGGCCACGGATATCAGCACGCGCCCGGTAGTTTCCGCTACTATCTATCCTGGTGCGGATTTGGATTACTACACATTCGCTTCGGTTCCCGGCACAATAAAGGCCAAGCTCGATTTGCCGGCCCGCCCTGGGGTGGATGGAAACTATTATGCGTATGGGATGATTCTTTTTGATCAGGACCGACAAGAGCTGACGCGGGCCTATCCACCTTATAACATCAATCCAACGGCCGATGGACGCTGTCCCGATCCTGACCCGGGAGGCCCCAATCCGGACGGACAGTGTTATACCACTTCCCCCAGCGTTTCATTGGAGTACCCTGTTTCCCAGTCGGGAAGATTCTATCTTGTGGTGACCGCCGGTTTGACGGATGGCGAGTCCAACGGTCATTCCAATACCACCTCCTCCTATGGGCTTCGGGTAGATTTTGATCCTGCGGGAGTGGTATCGGGAGGAATTGTCACGGCTTCCTATGACAACGACCTCCTAAGTTTTTCGGTGCGTGTCCCCACATTTTCTTATGTGGGGACATTTTTGGGGATGACCGCTCAGGAATACCAATTTAGTTTTGCTCAACTGCGGGATCAATCCCGTAACATTTTGTCTGAAACAGCGACGGATCAACCGGGGTCCTATCTGGGTGTTGTGTCCTCCAATTCCTCGGCTGGAACGATTAGCGGTCAGGTTCGGATTCAATCCGGGTTTGCCAGCCGCTTTCCCTCCGTGGGAACGGTGTATCTGGAGATTTTTGGCGAGAATCACCACTCCGACATCTCAGGAGTTTTTACGGTTCATTCTTTGGGGCTTTCCAACCCCATTAACCTGACGGCGAATCAGGGAAATCTGGCCGCTTGGAACAATGTGTTCAATCCTCGGAAGGGTCAGAAGGCCACCGTGAAGTATGAGCTTCTTCAGGCAGGAAATATGAATTTGAAACTTTACACCCTCTCCGGCCAACTGGTGAAGGTTTTGTTTGACGGCGCAGCTCCTGCGGGCAAGGGTTCCGTGGATTGGGAGGGGATAAATGATTTCGGTGACACAGTGGCGAGCGGGATTTACTTATTGAGAATGGAAGCGCCAGGATTCACAAAGACACAGAAGATTGTGGTTATTAAATGAGAAGAAGAGCCATTGGTTGTTGGTTATTGGTCGTTGGCATTTTACTAATCACTAACTACCAACCACAAACTACTGTTTTTGCTAAGGAAAGGCCGGGCATCACGGCGGCGCCTATCCTACAAGCGTCTTTGGGAGCCCGTGCCGTTTCCATGGGAGGGGCCTACACCGCACTTGCGGATGATCTTTATGCGTTGAGCTATAATCCTGCGGGTTTGGGGACTCTAAACTTTCATGAATTGACGGGGATGTACGTGAAAGGAATCGAAGATACCAGGTTAGGTTTTTTCGGCTATGGCCGGCCGCTTCCTTTTTCGGGTCTTGCGGGGCAGGGTCCTCCTGGCATGGGGGGCAGCGTGCTTTATTCCGATAATGGGAAAATCGAATTTAACCGAACAAATCCCGATGGATCTTTTTTAAGTTCTCAAAATATTCGAGCCGGAGCCGATGTCGTGGCTAGCGTGGGATATGGAGAGAGGGTCGGGTCTGTGGAGATGAATGTGGGTTATGGGAATTTTGATACGCATCACTACCTGGGATTGGCGGGCAAGTATATCCGTTCGGAATTGGCCGAAACCTATCGTGCCGACGCTTACGCTTTGGATGTGGGATATTTAGCCCGAGTGCCCGCATTGAATTTTTCCTTTGGAACTTCTCTGCAGAATTTAGGAGGCAGGATGAAGTTCCTGGAGGAGTCGGATCCCTTACCCATGATATTTAGAACAGGGGCGGCCTACAAGCTTTCGACTTTGTGGAATCAAACATTCACTGCCGCGGTCAATTATGATCATTTTTACTACGACAGGTTTTGGACGCTGGGGGGAGGACTGGAGTATAGTTACGATCCCCTTTTATCCTTGCGCGTAGGTTACCGTTTCCATCATGATACGGATGGCTTGACTCTGGGGTTTGGGATCCACCAGGCAGGGTTTGTTCTGGACTATGCCTGGGCTTTGACGGAGGTTTTTGAGGCTCTTCATCGAGTGACATTGAGCTACCGCTTTGGGGGTATTTCCAGGTCCGATAGACCGAAAGTGCGGCGAGGGCCTGTGGAGGACATTCCTAAGTCTCAGCGGTTAGAGGAAATGGGGGAAGAAAAACCCCGGTTTGTTCCGGAAAGAAAGGAAAAGAAAAGCGAGGAAGGAGTTCCCGGCTGGATTTATTGAGAAATTCCTGGTACAATAAAAAGAGATGTCCAGCGAGGTTTTAGTTCTCAATCGCAATTTCTACGCCATCCAGGTTACTCATTGGAAAAGAGCCCTCTGTTTGGTTTACCTGAACCATGCTTTCGTGGTGGATCAGGAGTACAAAACCTATGATTTTGAAGATTGGAAGGATCTGTCTCGAGCCATGATGGAGAATTCAGCCGGCTTTGTCTATACCCCGACGTTTAAAATCGCCATTCCGGAGGTTATTGCGTTAAGAGTATTTGATCAGCTTCCCAAAAGCGAGGTCACATTTACGCGGCGCAACATCTATGAACACTACCATCATCACTGCTGCTATTGCGGGAAGAAGTTTCCTACTTCCGATCTCAATTTGGAACACATTGTTCCACGATCCAGGGGAGGCAAGACGGATTGGGACAATATAGTAACCTCCTGCATCAGCTGCAATTTAAGAAAAGGAGACCGGCTTCCTCAAGAGGCAGGGATGAAGCTTTTAATCCAGCCTTCTAAGCCTAAATGGCATGCCAAACGGGCGATTCTTCTCCGGTCTCCCATTCCGCTGAGGGCTTCCTGGCAGAGATTTGTGGACAATATCTACTGGGATAGCCAACTGGAAGAATAAGTTAAAAGTAAAAAGTTTGAAGTTAAAATGGCGACACCAAAGC
>JACQJN010000265.1 GCA_016205085.1 Elusimicrobiota bacterium
CCATCAGGGGGCTCCCTGCCTGCCGGCAGGCAGGGGGGGCCGAGGGCAAGCCCTGGGCAGACCCAAAGGCAAAACTGGGTGAGTCGTACTTTTTGGGTCTTGACAAAACATAATAAACATGTTATACATATAAAAGAGTATAAACAATACAATGATAAAAAATGCCCTCGGAACCTACGATATCGCCCGAATCTGCCATGTGACCCCTCCCACGGTGGGCCGCTGGATTGAGGAGGGAAAGCTGCCTTCCTTCACCACCGGGGGGGGCCATCGCCGGGTCTGGACCTCCGATCTTCTGGCCTTCCTCAAAATACACAATATTCCGATTCCTTTTGAGTTTTCGGCTCAAAGCAGGCTGAGAATTCTGATCGTGGATGATGAGGCTGATGTCAGGAAAGTGAGCAGCCGGATTCTTCAGAAAATTTATCCCCAGGCCGAAATCCATGAGGCGGAGGATGGGTTTGAGGCAGGGCATAAGATAGCGACTCTGTTGCCTTCTTTGGTTTTACTGGATTTAAGACTCCCGGGGATGAATGGATATAGGGTATGCCGGATGATCCGTCAGGATGAACATTTAAAAAAAATAAAGGTTTTGGCTATGTCCGGCTACGCCATGGAAGAATCTCAAAAGCAGAGCATGGAAGCGGGAGCGGATGATTTTATGCCTAAGCCTTTTGAGGTGGAGGAGTTGAGAAAAAAGGTCGGGAAACTGATCTCATTCGGGCCCAAAGGGGGATAATATGGTTTACCGTATTTTAGTGGTGGATGATGAGGAGTCTGTACGTCAGGTCTTGGCGAGATTTTTGACTCGCAAAGGCTTTTCAGTGTTCACTGCCGGCGATGGTCCAGAAGCCTTGGATTTGATTAAAAAGGAGCGTCCCCACCTCATGCTTTTGGATGTCCGGATGCCCGGGATGGATGGAATGCAGGTGCTTCGATCCGCTCGCGAACTGGACAAAGAGATAGGCATTCTGGTGGCCACAGCCGTCAGCGATGTGGATTTGGCCAAGCAGATGATGAGTCTGGGGGCTTTTGATTATATTTTAAAGCCCTTTGATTTATCTTATCTCGAGACGACCGTCATGGCCAAGCTGTTTTTGATGACTCCATAAATTATGAAGCAAGAATTGCTCGTTAAATCTTCTGCATGCAAAATCCTGGTGGTGGATGATGAAACGGAGATGTGTGAAGTTCTGCAGTGCCAGTTGAATTCTAAAAATTACAGCGTCGCCGCCGTCCATCGGGGGGAAGAAGCTTTGAAGAAGCTTAAAATTGAGAAATTTCAGTTGGTGATCACGGACCTTAAAATGCCCGGGATGGGGGGCCTGGAGCTTTTACGCGCTATCAAGCAGGTAGATCCTGAAGTGGAAGTCATCATTACCACGGGGTACGGTACGGTTGAGATGGCGGTTTCAGCCATGAAGGAGGGAGCTTATCATTTTATTCAGAAACCCTTCGTCATGGAGGAGATCCTGACCTTGGTGGAAAAAGCGCTGGAAAAGAAGGAGCTTAAAGCTGTTCTAACGGTTTATGAATCCAGTCAGACCATTTTTTCCAATGTGAGATTGGAGTCCTTGCTCCCCGTGATCGTATCTACCGCTTGCAAAATTCTGAGGGCGGATGACGCTTCCATCATGCTGATGGGAGAGGACGGCAAATTAGGAGTGGCGGCTGCCTATGGGTTCAACGACGATAAATATAAGAAAGACAGTCTGGCATTGGGAGAAAGGGTGGCGGGGAGGGTAGCCCAATGGAAAGAGCCTGTTCTTATATGGGGGTCTTTGGCGGGGGATTCCCGTTTCTCTGATGTGACCGCTTCCCGCGAAGTGAAGTCGGCGATTGTCTATCCCTTGATCGTGGGGAAACAGATGATGGGGGTTTTGAACGCCAATCGGACTTTACGGACTGAGCCTTTTACCAACGCCGATCTGCACATGGCCGGAATTTTCGGATCCCATATTTCCCAGGCTATTTTCAACGCTAAGTTATACCATCAGCTGGAGGCAAAAAACCAGGAACTTCAAAAGACTTACCGGCAATTGGAGGAAGCCCAGGAGCGGTTTGTACAGACGGAGAAGCTGGCAGCGATTGGACAGATGGCGGCCGGGATAGCCCATGAGCTCAACAATCCCCTGACGGGCATTTTGGGATTTTCTGAGATCCTGCTTGAAGAAGCGGGGCTCTCTGTCCAGCAGAGGGAGGATTTGGAGGGAATCTTAAAACAGAGCCGCCGCTGCCGGGATATTATCAATAATCTGCTTCACTTCGCCCGCAAGCATGAACCGCACAAGGAGCCTATTGAAATCCTTTCTCTCCTGGGGTCCACTCTGCAATTGATGCAGTATGATTGCTCCACTTCCGGGATTGAACTGCTGCGGGAGTTACCGAAATCCGCGCCTCGGATTTTTGGGGATGCCACTCAACTGCAGCAGGTGTTTTTGAATATCCTCATCAATGCGAGACAGGCGGTTTCAGAAAAGGATTTAAAGAAACTACTGATTCGCATACAGCAGGAATCGGAGGATGTGGCGATTCATTTCGAGGACAATGGCTGCGGTATCCCCAGAAAAAATTTGGACAAGATATTTGATCCTTTTTTCACCACCAAACCGGTAGGTCAGGGAACGGGACTGGGGCTTTCCATCTCTTATGGAATCGTCCGGCAGCATGGGGGAAAAATAGAAGTGGAGAGCCAAGAGGGAGTTGGAAGCCGGTTTACCATAAGATTGCCGATCTATGTTGAGAAAGGGGGGTAAATGGGCACGCCGCGCCTTTTGATCGTGGATGACGAAAAGATCGTCAGGGATCTCTGTCAGCGTGTTCTAGAGAAGTTGAGTTGCCATCTGACCATCGTAGGTAGCAGGCAGGAGGCTTTTGTGGAGATCGCTGAAGGCATTTTCGATCTTCTGATCACGGACTTAAGGCTTTTGGACGGAGATGGGATTGAAGTGATAGAGGCTTTCAAAAAAAAGAGCCCCGAGGGGAGGGTCATTATCATGACGGGGTCTCCTACTCCTGAGCATCGCTTAAAACGCGCGGCGGACTTGGGAGTTCGGGAGTATGTATTTAAACCCTTTGAGATGGACGAATTTGTCAGGATCGTGCGCAAAACTTTGGGAAATGACTCCTTCTAAGAGGGAAGAAAAAATTTTGATCGTGGATGACGAAGAGGCCATCCGGAATGTCTGTTCCCGAACTCTTCGAGCATCGGAATTTCGCGTGGAGACGGCCGAAAACGGAGAGAAGGCGTTGCTTCTCCTCCCTGCGGGGAATTTTGATCTGGTTTTTACCGATTTGGCCATGCCGGGAGCGGTCAATGGTTTGCGATTATTCGAAGAGATTAAACGGCAATACCCCTGCATCGATGTGGTGATCATGACGGCTTATCCGGCCTTGGAGACTGCCATCCCCACATTAAAGAACGGAGCCTATGACTATCTCATCAAGCCTTTTGAACAGGAACTTTTAAAATCGGTGGTGGGACGCTGTTTTGAAAAAAGAAGACTTTCTCAACAGCTCAATAAAGAGAAGATACTGCGGGAGATTCTGCAGGTGGCCTATTCCGCTTTGAAGAGGTTTGAAGAGTTTTCCCCGGAGGTGCAGGCGGGAAATAAAAATATATCGGTGAGGGTTTCCGATCCGCAGGTCCTATCCCTTTTAAAGGCGTCTTTGGAAAAAAGTCAGTATCGGATGCAGAATGGACAGGATGCGCGACGGCCTGACGCCGTCATTTTAGATGAGAACCTGATCCCATCGCTGGAGGCCTCCACGGCCTCTCCTATCCCCGTGGTTTTAATCACGGAAAAAATGCGGCTGCCCATGGAGAATTTTGTCCGTCTCCCGGAAGGATACGAAG
>JACQJN010000287.1 GCA_016205085.1 Elusimicrobiota bacterium
CGGTCTAAAAAAGCGCCACAAAAACACCTGCCATGAAGACCGAAGGTCATACCGAAGTTTCAAAAAATCAGCCCTGGGAAAAAGAGCTTCCCATAAGTACTTCAACCGAAACCGCCAATTCCTCAAAAACCAGAACCGCATGAAATGACCCCTCTGAGCCACCGGTATCCGATGCCACCAGTTCCTTTGACCGCTGAGAAAAACCTCCACCGCCAGCCAAAGCCCCAATCTTTTAAGCTCACTCTGCCAGTCAGGGCCTGTCCGAGGTTTGCCCTTGGCCCCCGAGCCCCTGATGGGGAACCCCAGGGTTCCCATCTTTTTTCCGCCCAAGGCGGTTTTTCCCTCCCTACGGGGGCTTACGGGCAAATCCTCGACCACCCGCCTGGCAAGAATCTCCACATCTTCCATCCACTTTGGCTGCACCTCCCCTCCATGATGCACCGCCGCGTGAGTCAGGACATGAATAAAAAGGTCCTGCGGCGCAGGCACATGGACATTAAATTCCCCCACGGCAAAAATCCGGGACCGATCCCAAAAAATCTGCGTCTCTTTTTCCGTCAGATACCAGATACGATCATGCAGATCAAAAGCCAGACCATCCCTGCGGAATTGGGCAGGATCTTTGGGAAACTTCCTGTAACCCAATGATTTTAACGCCCCCACGACATGACCAAAATGCCGCGGCTGGACCAACAAATCCAAGTCTTCCATAGAACGATCCTGATACCCCCTCACTCCGGATAAAAGCAATGCCCCTCCCTTCAAAAGCATCACAGGAATCCCATTCAATCTCTCCAGCAGATTCTCCAACTCCTTAAAGAGAAGCAAGTTATGAACCAAGATATTTCGTGGTTGGTGGTTGCCTGCCTGCCGGTAGGCAGGGTGAGTTGGTGATTGGTTCTTAAGGAGCATGAGAATATTGAATTCCCAGCGCTTCGGGGAATGTGTCGCTCTTGGCACGCAAAAGCGCTCCGCTCTCCTCCACCCAAAGCGGCTTCCACTGACCCTCGAACATCCCCAGGATGGAGACTTTGTCTCGCGCTTCCGAAACCACGACATCAAAGATAACAGAGCGGAAATTAGGTTGAACATTCAGCTTGAACCGATAGGCCTTATGGAAATTAGGTTCATGGAACTCCAAAACACCTAGGACAAGCCCCTGCACCGTAGGTAGGGAAGCCCTAAAAGCCACTTTTTTCAAAACCCAATCTCCCGAAGGAGAAGCCGCTTCCACCTGGAAATCCGTTCCCCGCGCCGAAATTACCTTGGGCACTCCCTTCACCACAAACGCAGTATAACCATCCGTGGATTCTGCGGGCAAAGGCGGCGGCAAAGGTAATACTGCTACCGGAATCTGTTCTGAGTTGCGAGTTGCGAGTTGTGAGTTAGTAGAACTTAGCACTGAGTGCTGAGCACTCTCAACTCCAAACTCTCGACTCTCAACTTTTCCAAAATGCCATCCCACGGAAATACGATGCGAATTGCCCAGGTCTCCGAAAGGAGCGAACGCATAATCCATGTTAAAGCTTTGATATTCAAACCCAACTCCGGCCCTCAACCCCGAAAGAGTCCCTAATGGATTTCCATACCAACGGTAGCGGTATCCCGCCCGCAGGCTTAAAAATTCGATGATCTTGGATTCGAATCCAAAAGCAAAAATAGGGTAATTGTCCCGCGGTAAATATAAATCCAAGGCTATCTGAGTAGGAAATCGGAACCGAGGCACTCTGTACGCGGCTCCCGCCTTAAACGTCACGGGGAGAGGAAATCGAGTCCCGAATTTTACCCCGGGTCCCAAATTCTGAACCACCGCCCCCAAGCTCAAATCGGGAATCACCCCTCTCCACTGCCACCCCATATCTGCCGCAAAGGAATGCGCCGAGTCCTTGTCTATCACTTGGCGGATGAGCTTCAACGTGCCTCCCAGCGCATGATTTCCCGCCCATAGACGGGAATAACTCCCGCTCAAAGCCAAATCATAAGCCCCAAAACTTCCTTCGGAACTGGAAAGAGGATTCAACACGTCGTTTTCATTAAGTCCTGAACGTCTCTCCAAATCCGATGGCACAAACATAGAAATAAATCCTAAACCCCATGCAGATTTATAGTTTGGAGTTGAGAGTTGAGAGCTGAGAGTTGGCTGAACATAGCCGGCAAATTGATGCCTTAAACTTTGAAAGGATTCTTGATGCATGGCCCCGATACTGGCGAATTTCTGACCCGCCAATCCCGCCGGATTCCAGTACACGGCATTGACATCATCCGCCACAGCAGTAAAGGCTTCCCCCATGGCGATAGGCCGCGCTCCCACCCCGCTCTTTAAGAATGCCGCGGAACTGCTGCCGGCTTTGGGATGAACCCTCTCAGCAAAGGAAAACGAAGGAAGGCGAAGGAAGGCGAAGGAAAGTAAAAAGAGAACCCGACAGGGAATGGCCAGGGATTTGCCCGTAAGCCCCCGTAGCGGAGAAGGGGCCCCTTTGGGGGAGGACCACGGGAGGGTCCTCGGTGGGGTCGGGGGCCAAGGGTAAACCCCAGACAGGACCCCAAAAGTACCTTTTGCAAAAGTCCAGTTTATTGGTTACATGGTCAAAATAGAACAAATTAAATCGCGGGAAATTTTGGACTCCAGGGGGTTTCCTACTTTGGAGGTGGATGTGGTGCTGGAGGATGGAAGCTTGGGCCGGGCCGCAGTTCCCAGCGGGGCTTCCACCGGTCAGCATGAGGCTTTGGAATTAAGGGACGGAGATTCTCGTTATCTGGGCAAGGGGGTGAGGAAAGCGATAGAGAATGTTCAAAAGATTATCGCCCCTTCCCTTTTAAAATTTGCTTCTGAGGAACCTGCCTCTGTGGATGAAAAACTGATTGCGTTGGATAACACCGAAAATAAATCTTTCCTGGGGGCGAATGCCGTTTTGGGTGTTTCCATGGCGTTTTGCCGGGCCCAGGCGCAACGCTTGAAGCTTCCTTTGTACGTCTATTTGAGGAAGGCGTATGGGATTACCCAAGAGGATTTTCTGCTTCCGACGCCCCTTTTCAATATCATTAACGGCGGCAAACATGCGGATAGCGGTCTGGATATCCAGGAATTTATGGCGGTTCCGGGAGGGGCCGGCACATTTTCACAGGCCCTTCAGATGGGAGTGGAGGTGTACCAACATTTAAAAAAACTTCTGGGAGTCCAAGGCTACTCCGTTTCCATAGGGGATGAAGGCGGTTTTGCTCCCAGATTAAAATCGCACCGGCAAGCCCTAGACCTGCTTCTGGAGGCGGTAAATAAGGCAGGCTATACCGCCCAGCAGATATTTTTGGCTTTGGATGCCGCCGCCAGCGAGTTTATGAAAGATAACCGGTACCACTTTGAAGATCATTCCTTAAATTCGACTCAGATGGTGGAAGTGTATTCCCAGTGGCTGGAGCAATATCCCTTGCGTTCGCTTGAGGATCCTTTGGGGGAGGATGATTGGTCCGGCTGGATTCAGATGACGGAAAAACTGGGGCAGAGGGTGAAATTGGTGGGAGATGATATTTTCGTGACCAGTTTGAAGCGATTGACACAGGGCATTGAACAGAAGGCAGCCAACGCCATTTTGATCAAGCTCAACCAGATC
>JACQJN010000288.1 GCA_016205085.1 Elusimicrobiota bacterium
CCTCCGGGGACAGGAAGCAATTTGGACAATATGCCTCTGGCGGACCTAAGGGTCAGAAACGTCTCTGAGGGCAATTTTTCTTATACGGATCCATCTGGTAATTTTGTGGTGCCCAGTTCCGGGACGGGGCCCGTGAGGCTCCTAGCCTATGTTTCGGGAAGGTGGTCTAATGTGTCCGCCGACCAAGGGATGAATCTACTGGTTTCTTCGGTGACGGCTCCTGGGAATTCCGTCACCCTCCAGTTTAATCCCATCGGCAATACGGAATTTGATACCTCCCAGATCAACGGGTATTACCACACCACCCGCATCCATAATTGGCTTAAGGAGAGGGTTCCTTCCTTAACGGGCATTGATATTCCCATTCCCACTCATGTCAACATATATGATACATGCAACGCCTATTACTCGCTGGCAGCCAGCATCCATTTCTTTATGGCGGGTCCTTTCGGCTCTTATAATTGCATCAACACCGCCTATGATACTGTGGTATACCATGAGTATGGCCATTTTGCGGATGATATGGCGGGCGGTATTGTCATGGATACTCCCGGCGTGGGGTTGAGCGAGGGCTGGGGGGATGTTTTGGCTGCTCTGGAATCGGGCCAGCCGCTTATAGGGGAGGGCTTTTTTGGAGTGGGGGCCACGAGGGCCTATATCCGAACGGCGGACAATACCTACCGGTTCCCTGGGAGTGGTTTGGATGAGACGCACGCCTTGGGTCAAGCCTGGTCTGGTTTTGCCTGGCACTTGAGACAAAATCTCATTGCCAAATATGGTCAGGCCCAGGGGATCGCCCTGACGGAGGATTTGGTTATCCCGGTTTTGCTGGCCAATTCCCCGGATATTCCATCCGCTTTTAAAGAGGTGATTTTAAGGGATGACGACGATGGGAACCCCAACAACGGAACTCCCAATTTTGACGATATCTGGGAGGCGGCGGGGAGGCACAACTTGCAGTTTGCCATTCCCTCTGTGCATATCGTTCAACAGGTGTCCCCCGTTTATGGTTGGCCTGGCGATCCCGTAACCGTCACGGGCTCCGGGTTCGGACCCGCCCCCGGATGGATTGCTTTCTATCAAGCTGTGCTGGGAACGCCCACTTCCTGGAGTGATACCTCCATCTCGGTGCCCATTCCTGCGGGGGCCATTTCAGGTCCCGTGGCCCTCCATTCCACGCAGTTTGAGCTGGATTCCAATCCCACTCAGTTTACGGTTTTGAGCACGCCGGGACCTACATTCATCACGGTGGCGGGGGGTGGGAATCTGGTGTTTGATATAGGGGACGGCGGGGGGGCCACATCGGCTACATTTAGATCCTTGGATATCGCCGTGGATGCTTGGGGGAATATATACATAGCGGACGCAGATAACCATAGCATTCGGAAGGTGGCTTTTTCAGGAGTCATCACCACGGTCGCAGGCAACGGCATCGCCGGCTACAGCGGGGACGGCGGACCGGCCACATCCGCCTCCTTGAATGATCCGCAGGGAGTGGCGGTGGATAGGTCCGGAAACATCTATATTTCGGACACAAGAAATCAGCGCATCCGAAAAGTAGATTCCTTCGGAGTCATCACCACCATCGCCGGCAGCGGAGTGAGGGGATATGGCGGGGACGGCGGTCCCGCCATTTTGGCAAAATTCAACTGGCCTAAATCCCTGTATGCGGATGCTTCCGGAAATGTCTATGTGGGGGATTATTCCAATTCCAGGATTCGCAAAATAGATTCTTCGGGAGTCATCACCACGGCGGCGGGAAATGGATTGAGTGGATTTTATGGGGACGGCGGGCCGGCCACCTCCGCACAGATTAAAAATCCATGGGACGTGACAGGAGACGTTTTGGGAAATCTTTATATCGCGGATACCTATAACGGGAGAATCCGCAAGGTGGATGCGTCCGGGATCATCACCACGGTCGCGGGCAACGGCATCGCCGGCTACAGCGGAGACGGCGGACCGGCCACACTGGCTAGTTTGTACAACCCCAATGGGGTGGCTGTGGACAGCTCCGGGAACCTATACATTGCGGATACTTATAACCGTAGAATTAGAAAAGTGGAGCCGTCCGGAATCATCAGGACGGTGGCGGGAAACGGAGTGGCGGCCTCCGATGGGGACGGGGGTCCGGCTGCATTGGCGCGGCTAAAATCTCCTCTAACAGCTGCGACTAGAGGAAAGGAAGTCTATGTTCTGGATGGGACGGGGCGCGTTCGTTGGCTGACCTCTTTTGATCAAACCCCCCCCGCCGTTACCATCACCGCTCCCGCCGATGGGGCGCTGCTGGGGGACATTGTCACAGTGGAGGCGGCCGCTTCGGATGATGTGGGCATGTTGGGGGTTCAGTTTAAATTGGATGGACAAAATCTGGGGTCCCAAGACACATCCCCCCCCTACACGATCTCCTGGAATACACGGGATGTGTCGGATAAGACGTATACGTTGACCGCTGTCGCTCGAGATTTGTCTGACAATGTGGCACAGCATTCTATAAGCGTGGTGGTGGATAATTACTACAGAAAGGACCAGCCCTGTCTGGCGGGTGGATCTGGATACGCGCCCAGTTTGGCCAAGCCCTGCGTTCCTACCTATCAGCTTGAAGGGATAAGCGTCCTCGATTTTTCGGCCCAGGGGACGGGCAGGCCCGCTCTCTTAACTCCGAATGCGGATGGTGTTCGGGACGGGGTCGGGTTTCTGGGGGCTAAAAGCGTAAAAATTTTAAATCTGGAAGGTCGGGTGATTAAAACATTGAGTGGAGATGGAAGCCTCTTGATTTGGCATCCCGGCCGCGATTCTTATTCGCCGGAGTCTGGAATTTATATGGCCGTAGATGAAAACAGCCGGAAAATCCTGCCTATTTTAATTGTCAAGTAAGGGACCGTGACACAATAACCCTCCGCCGGACGCGCTTGGATTTATCAAAACTTTAATGTTTCCAAAGCCGCACTTTAGTTTAGCCATCTAAACTAAATTTAACATAAATTTCACATAAATTTCGCTTCCCCCCTAGAGATTTTCCCTGTAAGCTATAGGGGAGACTTCGTCTGTGCGCCCGCGTATGAAATATTTTATAAGTCTTTATTTCTTGGGTATGGGTGTCCCATCTGCGTGGGGCCAACCCACTGCCATTGGAGATTTGGCGGCAGTTCAGGATGCCCAGGTCCAACTCACATGGACGGTTCCTTCCCCCCAACCCGATCGGTACGATATCCACTGGTCCACCACGGGGCCCATTTCCTCGGACGCTGATTTTTCAACGGCCACAGCATTGGGCGTCAATGTGGCGGGGTGGGCCGTCAATACAACCCCCAATCCCACCACAAGCGGCAGTCCAGGGACCTCCCAGACCCTTATGGTTCATGGTTTAAAGCCGCGAACTACATTCTACTGGGCCATTAAATCTTCCAGCGATGGAGGGTTAAATTGGAGCCTCTTGGACACATCCTCCCCCCGGCCCGCAGCCCAAACCGGCAGTTACAAGCTCTTTCAAAAATTCAGATTTACGTTCCAGCCGACAATCAACACGGACTGGGGGGATTTCGACCGGGATGGGGATCCTGACATCTGGATTACCAACGGGAACATCCTACGCAACGATGTTTCGACATTCACGGTTCTTAACCTTGCCGCCAGACCGACCTCCCTGGGAGATTTTAACGGGGATGGATATATGGACTACATCAGCTTTGACAAAGTCTACCGGGGAAACGGCACGGACTCCTTCACTCTATTTCAAACTCTTCCGGGCATGAATTCTACCATTGTCTCCGCCTTTGGAGATTTTAATCAGGATGGGAGACAGGACATTCTGATGGCTTCCTACACTGCTTCCGGCTTTGTCCCGGTCCATTATTTCCGAAATGAGGGGAACTCTTTCACATTGGTGTGGAGCTCTACAGAGTCTCTTTTCTCGGCTAATTCTGTCCGGGGGATCCAGCCGGCGGATATGGATCATGACGGACTTTTGGATTTCTTGGCCTGTTCGGATGTGGTGGATAGGATTTACATTTTCAAAAATAACGGGAACGAGACGTTTTCGGGCGTTCAGACCACGGCAGGCTGCCAAGGCCCCCATCCGCGGGTGGCGGATTTTGATCAGGATGGGGACTTGGATATCGCCACAAATTCTGGGATATACAGAAACCAGGGAAACTTTTCCTTTTCCCAAGTCCTGGCTCTTTCCGGCGCTATAGGCTTGGCGTGGGGAGATATCGATCAGGATGGATACTTAGACCTGTCTGTATCCGGTTCTCCCGGTGGTGTTTACCACAACAACGCAGGGGGGTCCTTTTCCCTCTCTCAGACTTTCACACTGGACCCCGACCCCTGGGGACCGACTTTGGCCCTGGCGGATTTTGATTCGGATGGGGATTTGGACATGGCGGTATTTAGGTTTTTCGAGCGCTCCTTTGTCTTTCAATCTTTGGAATCTGAATTTGGAACGATCAATTCTACCCCTACCCCTCCTGGTGGGGTGGGGGTTTCCGCCGCACCCAATGGAATTTTGGAGCTCACATGGAATTCAGGCAATTATGATGGCTCCTTTTCTTCTCAGAGTCTTTACTATCAGGTGGCGGCCGCCACCTGCACAGCCAGTCCCTGTTTGACCCTTTCGGCCAATGGATTAGAAGTGACGGGGCCTTCCCAGCTCCTCATCTCCCCACAGGATGCCAGCCCCCTTTTGGGCACGCACACCCGGCCCAGGTTGAGCGATACTCAGCCGGGGATGAGGCTTAAATTTGATGAATTGCCGGAAAATGCCAGCTACTACTTCCGCGTGGCCACCCTAGATTCGGGCCTGCGCAGAAGCACCTGGTCTTCGGAGGTATCTGTGTACGTGAGCGAACCTCCCTCCGCGGTTCTTGACCTCTCCACGGCGCCGGTCACATCTTCTGAGGAGGAGGCCTGGCTTGCCTGGACAGCGCCCGGGGACAACGGAACATCCGGCAGGGCGGAGAGTTATGAAATCCGGTATTCCACTGAGCTGATCACAAGCGGAAATTTTAGCCAAGCCAGTCTATGGCGAGCGGCCAGACCTGTCGGCGGGCCCGGTGGGAGCAGTGAAACGGAAACGGTCACCGGGCTTTCCGCTACGACGACCTATTATTTCGCTCTAAAAACAAAAGATCCCACGGGCAATGTTTCAGGCATCTCCAATGGTGTGTTTTATACGACGGGCATGGATGTTTTACCCGGCGTGTCCCAGTATAGTCCCTCTGAGGATTCCCCGGGCGTGCTCATTTCCACAACCATATCGACCCGGTTTACAAAGGCGATGTCCACCCCCAGCTTTGATGCTGGATTTACTCTCACGGCGATACGGGATAAAGATGGCGTTTCCATCAGTCAGGCCGTGCCGGGGTCCTTTAGCTTTTCGACCAAAACCCTGGTATTTACCCCCAGCAGTTCTCTTTTAAAAAATCATACCTATGAAGTCAGAATAAGCACGGACTGCAAAGACCTATTCAATGCCCCACTGGCCTCTGGGGTCACCTGGCAGTTTGTCACATTTTTTGATTATTCGATAGCCAACACCATCGTTTCCCTCAAAGGCCCTAGGTTTAGCCTGCCTGCCAATGCCTTCAGTGAGGATGGTGCTATCTCTGTTTCCACATCCGTTTCCAACGCCGCTATCCAGGCCGCCAGCCAAAAATTAACGGGCCAGGATAGGTTTAAGAGCCCCTTGAGAACCCTGGACATAAAGGCTCTCAATACGTCGGGAGCTCTGAATCAACCCAATGCACTGATTACGGCCGTTGTCTCTTATAACGATTCGGATCAGGATGGTTTTGTGGACGGGAGCAATCCTCCCCTGCGGGAGAAAACATTGGCCCTATGGTGGCTGGATGAGACCTCTCAAACCTGGAGCCGAATTCCTGGAGCCCGTGTGGATGTTCAAGCCAACACACTTACGTCCTCCCTGCCGCATTTTTCCGTTTTTGGAATGATAGGGGCCGAAGACACATCCCTCCAGGATGTCTTTGCCTATCCGGTGCCTTATGTTCCCTCCCGTCAGGCGACGCGGGTGATCACATTTAAGAATTTATCCAGCAAGGCCACCCTGCGGATATTCTCCGTCAGCGGCGATTTGGTGCGTGAGATTGAGGAGGCGGATGGGGATGGGATCACGACCTGGGATGTTAGGAATTCAGAGGGGGAGGATGTGGCCAGCGGGCTCTATCTGTATTTGATCGAGAACGATCAAGAAAAAGAGAAGGGGGAGTTGATTGTCGTAAAATGAACATGAGGAATTTGCTCCTAAGCCTTTTGGCGCTGGCGGCTTCGTGCCTTGAGCTTGCCGCTTCTGGTCCGGGGACCAGTTCCGCGGATTTCCTGAAAATTGGTTTGGGGGCTCGCGCGGTAGGGATGGGTGGAAGCTTTGTCGGGATAGCGGACGATGCCTCCGCTATTTACTGGAATCCGGCCGGGCTTTCCCAAATGCTTCAGCAGGAGGTCGGTTTTTTGCATACCCAGTGGCTCAATGGCATCACCTATGAGTATGGCCTGTATGCCTATCCCCATGCCCGCTGGGGGACCTGGGCCGCCAGCCTGTCTCTTCTTCAAAAAAACTCCATCCCCAGCTATGATGAGACGGGAGCTGGATTGGGCGATGTTTCGGTGAGCCATTCTGTCTGGAGCCTTGGCTGGGGGAGATCCTTGTTTTCAGAAAACCTTGCTTTGGGAGTCGGGGTCAAGCGGATTCAGGAGGATTTGGCCGGATTCTCGGCCAACAGCTATGCGGTGGATTTGGGGAGTCTTTTCTCCATCTATGAACACCCTGTGTTTAGAGTTGCGGCCGGGGCTTCTGTGCGCCATCTGGGCAGCCATGGCGCGTTTATTTCCGAGAGCGAGCCTTTGCCGCGGACCCTTGTGTTGGGATTGGGGATGAAAGCCTTTGACGAGAGATTGAGCCTGGGTTTGGATGGGGTCTTTCCCAGAGATCAAAAGGTAGGGTATTTTACATTGGGCGCGGAGTATTGGGTGCATCCTATGATCTCGGTTCGGGCGGGGTATAAATCCGGCGCCGATATCGGCACGGGATTTTCGGCGGGCGCGGGGGTTAGAATCCAGGCCTTTCAGTTTGATTATGCCGTGGCCGATTTTGGGGCTTTGGGGTTGACCCATCGTGGCGGGGTGAGCTTTAGATTCGGTGGAAAATTGGGGAGTTATTACGAGGAGGGCCTGAAATTGATGCGGCAGGGAAATTATGCCGAAGCCTTCTTGAAGTTCAATAAAATTCTAGCCTTCCGGCCCAATGACCGGAAGGTGATCTTAAGAATGAAGGAATGCCAGCAAAAGATACAGACGGAACTGTTGGAGCTTAAAAAAATGGAGGGCGAATCTATAAAGCCATGAGAATTTTTTTAGTGCTGTGTTGGTGCGTAAGCCTCTCCATGGCCCAGGCCGCTCCCAACGGCCTGTCTCGGCATTTGCAGATGGGCAAGGATGCCTTCGATGCCCAGAGATACTCTCAGGCCTTGGATCATTTCCTGGAGGTGCATCGCATGGCTCCGGAAAATATGGAAGCCAAGACCTATATCACCCGCATCGGCGAGGCGTGGCGGCAAATAGAACTGCAAACGGTTTTAAACCCTGAAGACAGGAAAAAGGCTTTTCAGGATGTCTATGAGCTGTTGGAAAAAAGGAAGGGAAAAATTGCGGATCTCAGCCGGGATTTGGAGGTGGTGCGCCGGCAGCTGGAATCGGGGTCCGCCGACGCGCAGGGACTCATTAAGGCCTCCCGCTCCCTTTCCCGGTTTAAAGAGATGGGGTTGGAGGACCGGGTTCTGGAACAGCAGTCTCAGTATTACATCCAGCTCCTGCAGGAGCAGCTTCGCCGCGCGGTGGGGCGGGGCGGCGCTTTCCAAAACCAGAAAGATATTTTGGTGGCTCGCGGATTTTTATGGTATTACAAAAATGATTTAGGGAATGCCCTTAAAGAGTGGAACAAGGCGTTGGTTTTGTCTCCCGAAGATTCCATGCTCAAAGAGCAAATTCTGTGGGTTTCCCGAAAGAAAACATTGATGGAGCGCAACCGAACCGTGGAGGAACTTTTCAGTCAGGCCCGGACTCAATTCGGGGCCCAAAACTACCCGCAAGCCCTTCTCTATTTGCGGAGCCTTGTTCTGTTGGAGCCTGAGAATAAGGAATTTCAAAAGTATATGCTGGAGGCTCAGGAAAAAGTGAGAAAGACCGCGACCCAACAGAAGCTAAAACAGGCCTACGGGGCTCTTCGGAAGAAACATCTGGCGGAGGCCTCCCAATTTTTCATAGAGATTCTGGAGGTGGATCCCACCCATCGGGAGAGTTTAGAGAAGCTAAAAGAGATTCAGCAGGAACTCTATAGCCGGTTGAGTTCGGCGCGACCTCAAAAGCAAACCGCATCTGTCTCTTCGCGGACACCGTCCTCTAAACTCTCCGACGAACAGTACACATTGGGGCTCATTTATTACTCCCAGGGGGAGTTGGAGAAGGCCAGGGGCGCATTAGAGGTTGCCCTTCAGCACAATCCTTCCAACGAGAAGGCCACAAATGCTTTGGAACGCATCCAGGCCGAAGTCCTGCCGTAATTATTATTTCAGCATCAACCCCTTGGGCTTAGCGGGGGGCAATTTGTCCTTGGGTAGACCTGGGTTGTGCTCAAAGGCGCCTATATCGGGAGCAGAGCCATACCACAGCTTGCAGCCTGTCTGGGTGGGGTC
>JACQJN010000272.1 GCA_016205085.1 Elusimicrobiota bacterium
ATATTTATCAAAGAAATGAATTCTTTCCTACTCAGGAAACGGTGACCGGCACGCTGCCTGGAAATAAGGAACTGGGCGCCCCCTTTCTTGCCTATGGCTGGGTTCAGGCAAAATATCTTAAGGAAAATTTTATTGAAAAGGCGGAGCGTTTGGAAGATTTTAATTTGGGCAATGAAACCCGCATGCTGTTTGGCTACGCGGGTGAATCGTTCGGTTCTGATCGGAACGGGTTTTTGTATCAGTTGATGGAACATCAAGGCTTCCTCTTGGGGGCCGGCAAGTTTTTGGTCGCGGAGGGGGGAGTTTTGGGAAGGATACCCCAGGATGGAAAAGTGGAAAATGCGCTCTATTTTGGCAGCCTAAACGCCTACTGGAAATATGCCAGTTCTTTTCCTCAAACGTGGGTATTACATGTGGAGGGGGCTTACGGCCGGAATTTGGACGGCGAAAACCAACTGATTTTAGGAGGTGACAATGGGTTGAGAGGCTACAAAATTCGCTCTTTCACAGGAAATAAATCCATTATGACGAATTTAGAAGGAAGATTTTTCCATCCCAAGGAGGTATTGGCACTGACTTATTTGGGAGGGGCGGTTTTTTTTGATGCGGGCACTGTCGCTCCCCAAGGGCGTCCCATTCTCTGGAAAGAGTTGAAGGCGGACGTGGGAATTGGATTTAGGCTTGGACCCACCCGCTCCGCCTCGGGAACAGTGGCCCGGCTCGATTTATCCTATGCCTTAAATAGAAACCCCGCCGGTGGAAGCCGTTGGGTGGTTTCTTTAGTTTCGGGACATCCCTTCGGTTCTTTCACCAGTTCTATCCGGCATCTTCTCATAGGTCCTGCCACCGATATTCGCGAGGAATCTACCACCATTCGATTCAAACGCAGATAAAAAAAGCCCCTCCTTTTCTAGCGAGGGGCTTTTTGTTATAGAACTATTAATTACTTAGGGATACCTAGTATCTACGTAGGTGTCATCCACTTCCGCAATAGCGTTCGGTAGACGGATTTCCGGCATCTCTAGGACCATGCCCTTTATTCCCAGTTCTTGGGTGACGGTGTCGATCACGGTAGTCAAGGCCTTTTCTCTGATCCGGTTACTCTGCTTAGGCTGCAGGATGCCCACCTCCGGAGAGGGGGTCATCTCGATATAAGGCCCGAAGGAGTTTCCGCTGTAATCAAAGACTTTGAATACCTTGTACATCTTGCCCTTATATTCCTGCAGGAAGTTCACTCGGATTACCTTCTGGAAGTTTTCATACGACTCGAATGTAACTTTCTGCACATTTTCCGCCAAGAACTTTATCCACTGAAGCTCATTATTTTGGTCAATGGCATACAGATGGGCTTCTTTGTTGTCCCCTTGGATATATACGACTCGAGTCCCATCCTGGCTATAGAAGATGGTCTCTTGCTGGGGTGGAGGTGACGTTTGACCAGGAGCCGGAGCGGAGGTGTAGTAGTTGTTTTCAACGTAATAGTACTGATCTCTATCTGCATACCAACCTCTCCACCTGTAGGAATCCCAATACCACCAGCCGTAATCTCGGTAGCATAGCCAAACATTGTGATGGGGATGGTACCACCAGAGATAACCATAGTAGTCGTAGTGGTACCAGGTCCAGTAGTCATCGCAGTACACATAGATGATATCGCGATCATAGTAATAGTATATGTTTCGGTTTTGATCGCGGATCCATTGCTGCTTTTTGGCGATGACTTCTTTTCGGATAAAATGTCCGTCAAAGACGAATTTTTTGCGTTTCTCCGGACTCAATTCTCCATAGGGGACCCGATTCTTTTTATCCGGTACGGTGATGAGTTGTTTCTTCCCAAACTCTTGCTGTAATTTGGTGTCAATGAGAGGTTTGTTCTTCATCCTTTCGTCCGTGGGGATTTTGGGGCTAATGAGCTTGCCCTTGTTTGAGAGTTGTTCCTCTCCGCCTTTTAGGACTGGGGGTTTTTGGGTAGGAGCCGATTTCTTTTTTGCACCTCCTATGATGTTTTTGGCATTGTCTCCTGTAGATGGGCCCTTGCCTTTATGGATGTTGTTGTTGCCTCCTTTCTCGGGTTGTTTTCCCTTGAATTCGTCTCCTAAGTTCGGATTCTTTTCGACAGGATTCTTTCCTATGGGGTCGGCTTTTGGGGTTTCTTTTTTACCCTGATTTGTCCCTTCGGATCTATCTTTTTTCTCATTACCCAGGTTTGGACTTTTGTGGATAGGGGTTTCTTTGGGTGATTCCTTTTTACCCTGATTGGTATTTCCGGACTTCCCCCTTTTCTCATTTCCTAGATTCGGACTTTTGTGGACAGGGGTTTCTTTGGGTGATTCCTTTTTTACAGGGGGGGTGTAAGATCCACCATCCTTTCGGCCATGGCTGGTGCCGGAGGTATTTTTATTGCCTGTTTCAGCTGAGCCGCTAGACCCACCCGAATTGGAGGGGCCACCCTTATTCCCACTGCCGCTAGACGGGCCGCTGCCTTTGGAGCTCCCGGCCTTAGAAGCTTCCAGGACAGGACTGGATTGTTCCTCTTCATGTTTTGTCTCTTTCTGAACTACAGGAGGAGGTGGAGGTGTGTACTCTTTCTCAATCACAGGGCTGGGAGGAGTATATTCCTCTTCTTTAGTTTCCTGGCGGGTTTCTTCGTGCCTGGTTTCTTGAGGAGGTTCATATCTTGGTTCTTCTTTTGGAGGGGATTCGTGCTTAGGTTCTTCACGAGTTTCCTCACGTTTGGTTTCTTCGTGCTTGGTTTCCTCGTGCTTCGGTTCTTCCCGTTTAGGCGGATCATCCCGTTTGATTTCCTTTTTGGATTCACTGCTACTCTCGTCGCCCTTCTTACCTCCCCCGCCTTTTTGAGCGTAACCGATATTGACTGTGAGGAGTACTACGATAAGTAAAATAAGCCCTTTTTTCATGATACTTTCCTCCTTATTTTTAATGTCCTGATTTCCTTAATATAGAACCACCTGTCGAAGCCTTGGTTCTTCTGGTACCAAAGAGGCCGGCGTTGGCTTTAGATATTGCCGGTTTGCTTATTGCTGCGGAGCTTGTCGCTTTTCCCAACCCGCTTCCTGATTTGGCAAGTGCCATCGCTCCTGAAAAAAGGCTGGCAAATTGACCTTTTTCAGAGCATAGAGTCGCTTTTTCAAATGCGGCCATGTCGCCAGGTGTCTTGTTGAAGCAGACGTCCATAGGGGCTGTCGATGTGGCTCCTGAACAAAGTAGCGCCGATTCGGTGTAGCCCAAGGAGTCCGGAGTGGCGTTATAGCAATCCATGGGTGCCAAAGAAGCAGCTCCGGCGCAGAGAAGCGCTGAGTTCTCTATGCTCAAATCTTCAGGAGTAGCATTGAAGCAATCGATAGGAGCATAATCGATGGCCGCGGAGCAGAGCACGGAGGCATCCGGGGTGCTGATGGCCACCGAGGCCGCATCGAAGCAGTCCATGGGCGCGGTTTTAGAGATGGATCCAGAGCAGAGCACTGCGGAATCGAATTGGCTTAAATCTATGGGAGTTTCAAAGTAGCAATCTACGGGGGTCGTTGCTGAAATGGCTCCAGAACAGAGCATTGCGGAGTCTGCTTCGTTTAATGAGGTGGGAGTTTCTCCGTAACAATCAATAGGTGTTAAGGAAGTGTCTCCGGAGCACAATACCGAAGCGTTGGCTGTTGTCAAAGAGTAGGTGTCACCAACCGCGGAGTTGTAACAGGCAATGGGGCCGCCAGACACATCTGTTGCAGCGCACAGTATGGTGGCATTAGTGGAACCTATGGTACTCCGAACGCCATTGTAGCAGGCGACGGGAGGAATAGCCTCTACCACCGGAGGGATGGGGTTAGTAGATTTGTTGCCGCCGCAGGAGGACAAAATGCATGATCCGGCTATTGCTGCGTCCAGTACAAAGAGTTCGGGGAGGGGTATATGCGCTGCCCCATAAGCAATTACACCCAAAGTAACCAAATCCTCTTTGAGGCTGGTTCCTTTTCTTTTGTCGGGATCGAGCTCTACATAAGTTTTGTCTGCTGGAACTGAGTTGGTAAAGCTGGGTTTGAGCAAGTTTATCTTCTGGAGCTTGTTAAAATTCTCCGCTGCCTTAGCTTTTAGTTCGGAGTCGCTATCGGATGCCGCTTGAATGTGCGTGATGCCGGGATAGGAGATCACGGAAAGTGTAACCAACAACATTGCGAACAGTTTTTTAATTTTCATCTTAGCATCCTCCTGCATAACTGAATTTTGGCTTTTTAACGGGGAAGACTATAGAGTCAAAGGTCCTAGAAAGTGGTCGTTTTTTGACCTATGATTTTACTAGGCCCTTCGTTTGATCTCAGTAGGACTTTTGACCTACTCTGAAAATTCTTCTACGGTAAATGTCAGTAGGTGCGTTTGAGAATTTTTCCAGCAATCGCGGGGAAGATTTGCTTTTTGGCTGCACAGCTCGGATAAGAAATTTGATTTGTCTGGGATCTGTTCCCAAACCTGAGGCAGAAAAAGTCCTGATTTGTCACCTTGAAATAGAAGGACTCCATGTTTGGTCGGTTGTATGGTTTCCGGACTTTTTGCCTGTTGATAGAAGGAGAGCTTGGAGATTTCTATTTTAAGGTTGGGAAGCTCTTCTAAAGTCACAGGCTGAAATCGGTGGTCTTCCACGGCGCTGGCTACCGCAAATCTTTGGACGGCTTCCGCCAGGGGAAGTTGAGGCTGCGTACTTCCAACGCAGCCTCTTAAATCTTGACCCGGAGAAGCTCCCCGTTTTTTCAGTGTGACAAACACATTGGCGGGCAGGTTGAAATCAATGTCTTCCCAAAGCTTGGGCTCAGGAGACCAGGTTTGTTTTATTTCAGCTTGTTCTGCCGGTGAATCCGGATTGGGCGCTCTTGGCGGTTTTTTTAAAAAGTCCTCTATGCTTTGGCGCGCGAGCTTAAGAAGCGTTTGTTTTTGGGTAAAAGTCAGAGGATGTGGATCCGAGATAAAAGACTTATTTTTAGTCCAAAGTGCCGTCGCGTAGCCGACGGCCTTATTGGGATCTCCATTTTCCAACATTCCCGAATTAGTGTAGGAAACAAGAACGGTTTGGTTGGCCTCCAATTCCTTAAAGGCAAAGAGTGCAGTCAGGAGCGCTGCTTCCCCGCAGTAGGTGGTTCCCAATTTCGGGCCTCCACGCCTGAGCAAGATTCGGTTGGTAAGCCAGAAATAGAGGGGATCCTCTATGGAAGGGGGCAGGGCTTTTAATGAGGAGCTGTCCACCAGGTTGGCTGTGTCCTTGTCGGGATAGTGGGATAAATCCGTGGAAATTAAAATGAGGACTCCAGGAGTTTTGGCTATCTCCGAGATGGCTTTTCCAACCGCTTGAGAAATATCGGGATATTGAGTGTTGAGAAGAAGAGGGACCAGGGTAAATTTTTTAAGCACTTTTTGGAGGAAAGGGATTTGCACCTCTATGGAATGTTCTCCTTTATAAGGTTTGAGGTTATTCTCGATCAACGGTGAAAGATGGATCAGATGTTTGGCCAAATCGGTATTGATAGGGAC
>JACQJN010000273.1 GCA_016205085.1 Elusimicrobiota bacterium
ATCATCCACAGGTGTTGATAAATATCCTGGATATAAAATTTATTCATATATTTTAATCATTTTTTAACCATAAAACATATCCCCAAGAGGTCCGTTGAGGAACTTAGACTCAACTAGGTCCGATGTGCGCTGATAAACTATCATAGTTATTTTTGGGATGAGGAGTCAAGTGATTTTGAAGCTTCCTAGGGGAGGATGCGCGCGTGCGTTGACGAGATAGTTGCAGGCAGTTGATCAAATTGATTTAATTGGGGTTTGAAGAGCATGGAAATTCAAATTACGGCAAGACATCTGAAACTGACACAACCTTTGCGCGAATATGTAGAGCAAAAGATAGGACGTATCCAGAGGTACTTTGGGAATATCGTATGGGCACAGGCGATCCTGTCCGTAGAAAAAAGGAATCACCAGGCAGAAGTCGTCCTCCATGCTTCCGGGCAGACACTGCGTGCTCTGGGATCTGGCGGAGATTTGTATGCGGCCGTGGATATGGCCTCGGACCGCATGGAGGCTCAGGTAAAAAAGTACAAGGAGCGCTTGAAATCTCGCCACAAGTCCTCCTCCGTGATGGGAAGTCTTTCCGATCAGATTGCGGACGGAGGGTTGCCGGGCGTGCGTTTCTCGGTAGTCAAGCGGGTTCCGTTGCGTCCCCTTTCCCGTGAGGAGGCGGGGGGAGAGATGGAACTCATGGGATATGATTTTTGGGTATTTTTGGACCGGGAGAGTCGGCAAGTGCAGGTAGTGTACCGCCGGCAGGATGGCACCTGTGGGCTTCTTCAACCCGTCAGATCCAGGGAGAGATAAGTGGACAAAACGACATTGACTATCAGTGAGTTGTTGAAGGAAGAAAGACAAAATCTCAAACTGGAGGTTGTTGCCGGCCAGAGAAATCTGGATCGAAAGATTACGGTCCCCGAAGTGAATCGCCCGGGGTTGGCCCTAGGTGGGTATCTGGAACATTTTCGTTCGGAACGCATCCAGATTATTGGCCGGGGAGAGCACGCTTATTGTGTTCAGGCTCCACCGGATCGGCTGAAATCTGTTCTGGGACAGATGCTTTGTAGTCCCGAGATTCCTTGTTTGGTGGTCACTCGCGGTTTGAAAGGATCTGGCTTGCTTGTGGAGGCTTGTCGCAGAGCCGGCGTTCCTCTCTTGAGAACTTCTTTGGACACCGCTACCTTTGTGGGAGAGTTGACCGCCTACTTAGAGGATAGATTGGCTCCCTTTGCGCGTGTTCATGGTGTGTTGGTGGACGTGTATGGATTGGGGGTGTTGATCCAAGGAGATTCGGGAATAGGCAAATCCGAGTGCGCTTTGGAACTTTTAAAGCGCGGGCATATTTTAGTGAGCGACGACATCGTTGAGATACGCAAGAAACGAGGTGGGATATTGGTGGGGAGTTGCCCTGAAAACCTTCGGCATTTTATGGAAGTCAGAGGCTTAGGGATCATCGATGTGAAGTTGCTTTTTGGCATAGGATCCATCCTCAATCTTTCCCGGATAGAGATGGCGGTTTATTTGGAGATGTGGAAAGGTAAAATATCCTATGATCGGACAGGTTTGGAGGAGAAGAGCACTCATGTTTTGGGGGTGGAATTGCCGTTGATTCGAATCCCGGTTAGCCCGGGGAGGAACTTGGCTGTCTTGATCGAGGTGGCGGCCTTGAACCAGCGGTTGCGCAGCCAGGGTTACCACACCGCGAAGGCTTTCAACGCAAGTTTGATCCGCCGCATGAAGCGCAAGGTGGAAGTGTCTTGAAGAAAAGGCTTTTTATCATCACGGGGATGTCGGGGGCTGGTAAGAGCCAGGCGCTTAAATGCTTTGAGGATTTTAGGTTTTTTTGTGTGGACAATCTTCCCATCGCGCTTCTGCCTTCATTCGCGGAACTTTTGAAAAATGCCAGGCGGTTGGAAAGGGTAGCCTTAGGCATAGATATCCGGGAAGGGGAATTTTTGAAGGGTTTTTCCCACAGTCTGGGGTTCCTGCGCCGCAGGGGTTTTGATTGTCGGATTCTATTTTTGGATGCCTCGGACGCGGAGCTTCTGAGACGATATTCTGAAACTCGCCATAGACATCCTTTGGGAAAGAAGCTTACGCAGGCTATTCGGGTGGAAAGGAAAAAACTCTCGGAGATTAAAGGCAGCGCGGACAAGGTAATCGATACAACTTCCATGACCTTGGGTGAGTTGAAGGAAAATCTTTCAGGGACACTGGAGCTGACGCGGAGTCAGGACATGAGCCTTTCCATGGTTTCGTTTGGTTATAAATTTGGGCTTCCCATGGACGCAGACTTAGTAATGGATGTCCGATTTCTGCCTAATCCCAACTATGAGAAGAATCTCAAATCAAAAACGGGAATGCATATCGCTGTGCAGCGGTATATTTTGAGGCAACCTGTTGCCAGAGAATTCCTGTCAAAATATTCTCAGCTAATTCAGACCTTGTTGCCTCTTTATATTCGGGAGGGGAAGTCTTATTTGACTTTTGCCATTGGTTGTACAGGAGGGAGGCATCGCAGTGTTTTCGTGGCGGAATATCTGGCTAGAGAATTACGCAGGGGTGGGTATGCCGTTGGGCTCTTTCATCGAGACATGGACAAATAATGGTCAATTTTCTCGTCGTCACCCATGGAGAATTCGGGGCCTATCTCGTTGAGGCGGCAGAGGGCATTGTCGGTGCTCAAATGGAAGGCATCCACGCCATGTCCCTTTCGCCTCGCCAAAGCCTATCCGAGATAAAATCCAGTCTGTCGCGCCTGATCGAGGATTTGAGAAGGACGCCGGACGGACTTTTGATCTTGACGGACATGGTGGGAGGTACTCCTACGAATGTCCTGTTTCCTTTGGTGAAAGATCTTCCCGGGGTGGAGATCCTCAGCGGAGTCAATCTTTATATGTTGGTGGTGGCTTTCAACAATCGAAAGTCTATGAAACTGGATGCCCTGATGCAGAAGATTCTTGAAGACGGTAAAAAATCCATTCGTGATATCAAAGCATTGTTCGCCACACAGGTGAAGTAATGCCCATTGTCTTGGCCCGTGTCGATGATCGGCTGATCCATGGCCAGGTGGTGGAGGGATGGTTACCCTATCTAAAGGTGGATCAGGTGGTGGTGGTATCGGATTCCGTCTCCAAGGATGACACTCAGCAGGCTTTGATGCGTTTGGCTCTGCCGGACTCCGTTGAGATGAAGGTGTTAGGAATTCAAGAGTCTGTGGAATATTTTAAGGGGGGACAGACTTCTGCGCACATTTTGATCTTGGTTCCGAGTCCGCATGAGATTTTGGAAATGCTTCGTCAGGGGATCGTTTTAAAATCGGTAAATATCGGGGGAATGCATTACTCCGCAGGAAGGATCCAGGTGGGACGGGCTATTTTTCTAAGTTCCGAGGATCGGAATGATTTAAAGGAGTTGGTCCAGAGGGGGGTTGTTTTGGAGGGGAGGGCGGTACCTTCCGACCATGCCCAAAACATAGCAGAGATCATTCAGTGATCTACTTTTTGTTTGGAGTTCACAATCATCAGCCCGTCGGCAATTTCGATGCAGTAATGGAGAAGGCCTATCATCGGGCCTATGCTCCCTTCTTGGAAGTTCTGACAAAACACCCACGCATCCGGATGAGTATGCATTGCTCCGGAGTTCTTCTGGAATGGTTGTCCTCGCACCATGCCGACTATATTTCTCATTTAAAGGAGCTGTGCCTGGCCGGACAGGTGGAATTGATGGCTGGCGGATTTTTTGAACCGGTGATCACCGCCATTCCCGGGAGGGATCAAAAGGGACAGATATTGCGCATGAAGAGGTTTTTGCAAAAGGAAATGGGACAGAGTCCGGAGGGTTTGTGGCTGGCGGAGAGGGTGTGGGAACCCCAGTTGGCACGGTTACTAAACCAGCTGGGACTGGAATATACCATTGTGGATGATGTCCATTTTCTGTCGGTTGGTTTTGAGGAGAGGGATCTTTATGGGTATTATTTAACGGAGGCAGAGGGTCATAGCGTCAGGATTTTCCCCATATTGAAAAAGCTTCGTTATATGATTCCTTTTGCGGAGCCGGAAGCGGTATTCCAATATTTTCGAGATATTTCTTCCGTTCAGAAAACTTCCGGGGCGGCGCTGGTCATGGCGGATGACGGAGAAAAGTTCGGTTTATGGCCCAAAACTTATGAATGGGTCTATGAAAAGGGTTGGCTGGATAAATTTTTTTCTCTTTTGGAACAAAATTCGGACTGGGTGCAGACACTTACCTTCTCCAACTATGCTCGCCAATTTCCACCGAAAGGATGGGCCTATTTGCCTACCGGCTCTTATACAGAATTGTCGGAGTGGTCCTTGGGAGCCGAGGCGGGGATGGAACTGTCTCGCATTCGGGAACAGATGCCGGACTCCGCGGCTCGGTTTCTTAGAGGAGGTTACTTTAGAAATTTTCTAAGTAAATATCCTGAAGCCAGCCGCATGTACCGCAAGATGATCCGAATCAGCGCCGGGGTTCATGCCCTTCGCGGGGGAAAAACAACTCAGATCAAAGAGCGAGCCCTGGACCAGCTTTGGAGGGGGCAGTGTAATTGCGCCTATTGGCATGGGGTGTTTGGGGGGCTTTATCTTCCCCATCTCCGACATGCGGTATATCGCCACCTTTTACAGGCGGAACGGTTGGTATCGGAAGCTTCAGCAGATCCGAAGAAGTTTGTCGTTTCACAGGAGGATTGGGATGCGGATGGACATTCAGAAATCTTGCTGGAGTCTGCAAAGGCCAACTGGTATTTGGCGCCTGGGAAAGGGGGTGGGATGTGGGAGTGGGACATTGTGGACAAAGGGGTGAACTTATGTGGATTGATGAGCCGACACAAAGAAGGATACCATTCCCGGCTAAAATTGGCTGCTGCGCTTCCCACCACAAGATCCAGAGAGGTTCAAAGCATTCATGACGGGGTGTTGGTTAAGGAGCCAGGGTTGGAAAAACTCCTTTTTTATGATTGGCATGCTCGGATGATTTTTCTGGATCATTTCCTTCATTCCGACACAACTCTGGATGCCTTTTCCCGCGCGCAGTATGGAGAACAGGGAGATTTTGTTCAAGGGGTATACCACTGTCCCACCCCGGTCGTTGGGTCCGAGGGTATCCGACTTATTCTGTCACGGCAAGGGACGGTGTGGATCCAAGAGAAGGGGGCGCCTGTTCGGGTGATGAAGGAGATATTGTTCCACTACGACGGCTCGTGGGATTGTACCTATGAAATTCAAAATTGCTCGAAAGAGCCTATTCGTTTATGGTTTGGATCTGAGATGGCGTTGGCCTTGACAGAATCGCGTGACGGACATCCTTTGGAACAAGAGAATATCTCCCAGCACAGGGTGGTGGATGATTCCATCGGGCTCCGTATTGTTTTTAATTGGAGAGAGCCCGTTGATTTATGGAGGTTTCCGCTCTATACAATCTCCCAATCGGAGGAAGGATTTGAAAAAACATACCAAGGGAACATTTTTTTAGCTCATAAAAAAATGATGTTGGGCGCCGGGGAGACGGCAAAGATTTTTCAGTCCGCGAGAGTGGATGTTCGTGTCACTGGGTGAGGTGCTGTTGTGTGCTTTGGTGGCATTGTTGGAATTGGAAGCAACTTCCGTGGGACAGTGGCTGGTTTCTCGGCCTATTATCTTGGGACCTTTGCTGGGTATTTTCATCCAAGCTTCTGCCGGTCGGCTATGGGAGTCGGCCCAGATGGGACTGTGGGTGGAATTTTTATTGTTGGATGTCTTGCCCGTAGGTGGGGTAGTCCCTCCCAATGGAGCTTTGGCGGTGGCGGGAGCGATCCTTTTACAAGCGAGGGGAGTGCCGGATCCAGTATGCTTTTTCTTAGGAATAGGATTGGGTTGGGGTTTCGTTCCTGTAGAAACATGGATCAGACAGTACCGGGTTCGATTTTCGAAAAGCCTGGAAGATCAATTTCGGGATTTTCGAGGTACGGGGATTGGCATCTTAAAAGTCCTGTTGAAGAGTTTGATCCTTCAGTTTTTGGTGGTTTTTTTGTTTCTTTTGGTGGGGCTGGCTGTCGCGGGGCCGACGGCGATATGGCTTTGGGGCGTGTCTCCCGAAGTGTTGAGAGAGGGGCTTCAGCGGACCTATGAGGTGGTTCCCTGGATCGGGATGGCGACCTTGTTCTGGGTTTTGAGGCCACGTTGATATGAAACTCAAATTCCGATGGAACATTTTCTTAAGGAGCTTCCTCCTTCAATCCGTATGGAATTTTGAACGGATGCAGAATGTGGGATTCTTGTTTTGTATTTGGCCCTGGATATTTCATTCATGGAAGGATGGAGTATCTCTGCAGGCTGCTGGGTTAAGGCATCTGGAGCATTTTAATACCCAGCCCTATATGGTTGGTTTCGCAGTGGGCTTGACTTGCCGGTTGGAAGAACAGGCTTCTCAAATGGATCATCCTCAAGAAGTAGTGGAGAAACTGATGAAGCTAAAGCAGGCGGTGGGACCATCTTTAGCCGGGATAGGAGATGTCTTTTTTTGGGGAACCTTGAGGCCGTTCGGGGTGGCCCTTCTGCTTTTTCTTTTGGGATTGACGGGGGAGGTGCCTGTTCCCGTTCTTGCCTGGATCCTGATGGCGGTGGCTGGAACCCTATTGATTTATAACGGATTCGCGTTGTGGGTTCGATGGCGGGGCATTGAGTTAGGATATGTATGGGGTGAAGCAATAGGAAGGGAATTACAGAGGATTCCATGGCAGGGCTGGATCCGTCGGTTTCGGATGGGAGGATTTTTATTGTTGGTGGCATGTTTGATGGAGTTGCCCATCTTTATGCCTTGGCCGGAAGTGGCCAAAGTGCTTGCCCTGATCCTATTCTTTCTGGTGTTGAAGCGGCGCGGCTTAGGGAATTCAATTCTTCTGACCGGAGTTTTTCTGTTCTCGTGCTTGAGAGAGTATTTACTGTAAAGAACACATTGGGGCTGCATGCCAGGCCTGCTGCGATGCTGGCCCAGCTGGCGTGTCGGCATAAATCTCACGTGCGTGTTTGCAAAGGGGATATGGAGGTGAATGGGAAAAGCGTGATGGGGCTCATGATGCTGGCGGCGGAGTGTGGATCTAAGTTGAGAGTGGTGGTAGAAGGGGAGGACGAAGAGCGGGCCATGAAGGGGATGGAAAAGCTGTTCGCCCGGAAGTTCGATGAAGAGTAATACATGATTATTATTAAGGGGGTTCCGGCGAGTCCTGGGATTGCCATCGGGAAGGCCTATGTTTTAGAAGATGAGGAGATCGTGGTCAGCCGTCAGGAGATTCCTAAGGATAAAGTCCATTTGGAGGTCAAGCGTTTTAAGCAGGCGCTGGAAAAAACACATCGGGATCTGGACAATACGGAAGTGAAGGTTTTAAAAACATTGGGAAGGGAACACGCAAAACTGATCGATGCCCACCGGTTGATTTTAAGAGACCCTCTTATTACCAAAGAGGTTCCGCGTCGAATCGTGGAAGAGCATGTGAATGCCGAGTTTGCGCTGTCCGAAACTTTAGAGAGGGTCAATCAGGCCTTTGAAAAAATAGAGGATGAGTTCTTTAGGGATCGAAGGCATGACCTCTTTGATGTGGGCAAGCGCCTCTTGGAACATCTGCTCAGGCAGGAGAGAAAACCCCTGTCTACGGTACGGGAATCGGCAATTCTTATTGCTCGCAACCTCCTTCCTTCGGACACACTGCACCTTCGGGAGGCCAAGGTCTTGGGATTTGCGACAGATTTGGGGGGTCGCACTAGCCATACCGCCATTTTGGCGCAGAGTTTGGAAATTCCCGCGGTCGTTGGCCTGTCGGATGTCAGTCGCCAAGTCAAAAGCGGGGACGTGGTGATTTTGGACGGAACCCAGGGATTGGTGATCATCTCTCCTAGTGCGGAGGCCCTTGGGCGCTACGAGAAAGCCCAACAGAAAGTTCTTCAGGAGGAAAAAGCCCTGGAGGTCTTGCGGGGACTTCCATGCCAGACGACGGATGGAAGGAGGTTGGAGCTTTTGGCCAATTTGGATTCCTTAGATGAGATCAAAACCCTCGTCTCTCTCAGGCCGGACGGGATAGGGCTTTTCCGTTCAGAGTTCCTCTACCTCAACCGTACCGTTGCTCCATCGGAGGAGGAGCAAACTCGTGTGTATTCACAGGTAGCGGAGTCTCTAAGTCCTCAGCCGGTGATCATCCGCACTGCCGACATTGGCGGGGATCGTCTCACCGAGTTGGGATTGGAGGCTCCTAAGGAGGAAGTCAATCCGTTTATGGGGTTGCGTGGGATCCGGCTATTCCTGCGGTATCCTGAGATATTTAAGATACAACTACGGGCTATTTTGAGGGCTTCTTGTAAGGGGAGAGTCAAGGTTTTGCTTCCCATGGTCTCTTCTCTCGGAGAAATCCGCAGCGCCAAGAGGCTTCTGGTTCAGGCACATCAGGAACTCGTCAGCGAGGGGGTCAAGCTGGAGTCTCCCGTGGAGATGGGGATGATGGTGGAGATACCCGCCGCCGTCGTGCTTTTGGATTTCCTCCTGGAGGAAGTGGATTTTGTTTCCCTGGGGACGAATGATTTGATCCAGTATGTCCTGGCGGTGGATCGTGTCAATGAGCATGTTTCCCACCTGTATGATCCCTTTCATCCTTCTGTTCTTAGATTCCTGCAGATGGCGGTGGAGAGCGTCCACAAGAAGGGGAAGTGGGTCTCGGTCTGTGGAGAAATGGCTTCAGACCATCGGGCGGTTCCGTTGCTGGTGGGTTTGGGGGTAGATGCCTTTTCCGTTTCCACAAGAATGTTTCTCCGGATCAAACAGACGATGCGCTCTCTTAAATTTTCAGATACGAAACCGCTGTTGGGAAAGGCTCTAACGATGGCCACCTCGGAAGAAGTCCAGAAGCTTCTGGAGGAGAGGGGGTGATCCCGCACCTATCGTCCGTAGGCACACGGACGACCGAGTGTCAACGCCCCATCCAGAAACATTTTGAGAGAAACCATAACCTTACAAAATATGCGTAATCCAATTACCCCGTGTGCCAACATCCCAGGGCAGTCGTGGCAGAACCCTCTACAGGGATATAACTCTCAGCTTAGAATTGCGGCTCCTGCGAGTGGATATTACTTGGGACGGACGATAGGTGCGGGATGAATATCCGCAACTTCTCCATCATCGCGCACATTGACCATGGAAAATCCACTCTTGCGGATCGCCTTTTGGAGGAGACTCAGACCATTCCCATTCGGTTGATGAAAAATCAAATTTTAGATCAAATGGATCTGGAGAGGGAAAGGGGCATCACCATTAAGGCCAAGGCGGTACGGATGGTGTATCAAGGGTATGTGCTCAATCTGATAGATACCCCAGGGCATGTGGATTTTTCTTATGAAGTGTCGAGGGCCCTTGCCGCTTGTGAGGGGGTTTTGTTGGTGGTGGATGCTTCACAGGGAGTGGAGGCCCAGACCCTGGCCAATGCTCACCTGGCCCAACAGGCTGGGCTCAAAATCATTCCTGTGATCAATAAGGTGGATCTGCCTCAAGCGGACGTGGAGGGAACCATCACTCAAATCCGGGAAGTGTTGAAGATAGATCACCCCGCGTTGAAGGTTAGCGCTAAAGAGGGGAAAGGCATTCGTGAGGTTTTGGAGGCCATCCTGCAGTATGTTCCCGCGCCTAATGGGAATCCCCAAGCTCCTTTGGCGGCTCTTATATTTGATTCGATCTATGACTCCTATAAAGGTGTCGTGCTATATGTGAAGGTAATCCATGGGCGGATGAGACAGGGTCAGAAGTTGGATATGTTTTCCTCGGGGTTCTCATTTCAAGTAGAGGAGGCGGGGTATCTGACTCCTGCAATGAAAAAATCGGATGGATTGTCGGCCGGGGAAGTGGGCTATTTGGTGGGAGGGATTAAAGATGTCCATAAGGTTCGAGTGGGGGATACTCTTATGGAATCGTCTAGGCCTCTGACCTCGGCCCTCCCCGGCTATCGGGAGGCGAAACCGGTCGTCTTTGCCGGATTTTTCCCCATGAATCCAGCGGACTACCCCGCGCTTAAAACGGCCCTGGAAAAACTGCATCTTTCAGATTCTTCTTTCTATTACCAGGCCGAATCTTCCCAGGCATTGGGTTTCGGTTATAGGATCGGATTTTTGGGCTTGTTGCATTTGGAAATCGTCAAGGAGCGTCTGGAGCGGGAATTTGGGCTGAATCTCATTGCCACCAGTCCGAATGTGGTCTATCGTGTTTTGACTCGCGGCGGGGCGTGGCTGGAGGTGGACAATCCAGCCAAATTTCCGCACTATGGCGAGATCCAAGAAGTTCAGGAGCCTTACGTCAGGGTGACCATCGTGCTGCCTGTTTCTTATATGAACCCGGTAATGAACTTATTGAAGGAAAGGAGAGCGGAGCATCGCCGGGTAGAGTATTTATCCAATCAACGCATGATTATTGAATATAATATCCCGCTTGCGGAGATCATTCTAGATTTCTACGATAAACTAAAATCGGTATCGAAAGGATACGCTTCGTTTGATTATGAGTCTGAAGGGTTGCGGGCCGCTGATCTGGTCCGGTTGGAGGTTCTCATCCATGGGGAAGAGGTGGATGCTCTGTCCCTGGTGGTGCACCGCTCGCGGTCCATGATCCGAGCCAGGGCATTGTGTGAGAAGCTCAAGGAATTGATCCCTCGACAAATGTTTGAGGTGGCAATTCAGGGGCGCATTGAAGGAAGGATTATTGCTAGGGAAAATCTCCCCGCTGTGCGGAAAGATGTTCTGGCGAAGTGTTATGGGGGGGATATCACCCGCAAAAGAAAACTGTTGCAGAAGCAGAAGGAGGGAAAGAGGCGTCTGAAATCCTTGGGGAACGTGGAAATTCCTCAGGAGGCATTTCTCGCTGTGCTTAAATTGTGAGATTAGGAGATTAAGAAATTAAGAGA
>JACQJN010000270.1 GCA_016205085.1 Elusimicrobiota bacterium
GGACAGATCTTGAAATTTAAAATAACCCGGTTCATTTTTCTCGCATGCCTCTGGCATTTTTTAACCCTGGCCGCTTATTATATGGTGGCTCCGGTGCGCGATGCCTTCTTGCTGCACCGTTTCGGAGCCGGGGGTATGCCGTGGGTGTATATGGGAACGGCGCTGGCGACCGGAGTCGCCGTCTGGATTTATAACCGCTTCACCCACCTTTCTCGAAAAATATTCATCGGCGGCACAGCCCTTTTCCTCGCCTCTCATTTCGTGGTCTGGTGGTGGATCGCCCAGATGGGAAAAATGGAGGGGAGGACCTCTTTTTTCTTTTATATTTGGACGGATGTCTTCGCGATCATGTCGGTGACTCTTTTCTGGACCTATGTGGATGACGTTTTTGCTCCCCGGGGGGCCAGGCAATACTTCGGGGTCTTTGCGGCGACAGGTTCTCTGGGTGCGATGGCGGGATCCTGGTGGACGGAAAGGTGGGTTCACTCCTTGGGGCTTGTCCCCCCTATTTTGATTGCCGCTTTTGTGTATGGGGCGAATGTCATCATTTTCTTGGTTTTGGAAAAATGGGCCGAAAGGGAAGGGAACTCTCTCTCCCTCCGTGGCCGGGCTGTTGAGGATCCCGCTCGGCTTAAGGGAATCCTCAAAATGATTTTTGCTTCACGGTATTTGGTTTATCTGACGCTTTTAGTTTGTTTCGAGCGCATCGTGCCTGATTTTTCCGGATATCTTTTCAAGGCGATTGCCAGCGCGGCCTATCCGGTCCGGGAGGATTTGGCCGCCTTCGCGGCGCGCTACAACTTCTGGCAGAGCTTTTCTGCTTTTGTGGTGGGCATATTTCTCACTTCCTATATCGTCAAACGTTTGGGGATCGGGAAGTCTCTGCTGGGAGATCCCCTGGCCAATTTGGCGGGGTTCGCAGTATTGGCTTTGGTTCCGGTCCTGCCGGTGGTGATTTTTTTCAATGCCCTCGAAGGCGTTCAGCGATATACCTGGTTTAAATCGGCTAAAGAGATCACCTACACCCTGGCCGATAAAGAGATCGTTTATAAGGTCAAAGCCTTCGTGGAGATGTTTTTGTACCGCTTTTCCCGTTTGTTGACGGGAATGTTGATCCTGCTGATGACGAGCAAAACCTTTTTAGGACTGGGCCTTAAGGCGGTGGCCCTATTGGGCATCCCCTTGGCTATTTTTTGGGCGTGGGTGGCATGGAGATTGGGAGCGGAGTTTGACGAATTGGAGTCAAAAGGCCGTTGAGATGGCGCGGCGTGGGTTGTCGGCTAGGTCGATTAAATAGAGCGCGGGGGGAATGTTTTTTTGAAATGTGGATTGGATGACGTCTGTCCCGGGGTAAAACCCTCCCTTCAATATGGAAGAGGGCGTCAACTCGAATGTGAACGCAAAAATTCCCAATGCCCCGTAGGCCCAGTCTGTGGTGTCTCCGCTGGCGATATAGAGATCGCTGGACTGTTCCGGTTTGTAGCCCGTCATCCCGGCCATTTTTTTGGCCATGGCGGTGAAGGCCGCCAGGTCCTCCGTATTGGGGATAGAGCTGTAGGTGTGTCCCCAGGGGTAAAGTATCAGTTCGCTGAATGTGTGGTAGCTCAAAAGGATGGTCAGGTTTTTATGGGTTTCACAGAAGTTCCTAACGGCCTGGCTCTCCGGTTCTGAGAATGGAGAGGGGCCCATATAGACATCCGAATTCTGATTCTTGGAAGACCCTCCGGTTCCCCATTGGTACCCGTAGTTCCGGTTCAAGTCCACCCCGTAGGTTCCATTGGGGTTGGGGCGCATGTTTTTGCGCTGCCAGCGGTATTTCCCGGTGGCGATGTCGTATTCCACGCCATCCGGGTTTACCATGGGGATAATGGTGATGTCGCGGGAATTTAAAAGTTTGAGCACATCCTCGCGGTGGCGGTTCTCCACCAGCCATTGAGCCAATAGCAGCGGGACCTCCGTAGAGAGGTGCTCCCGCGCATGGTGGGCGCCCATGAACACAATCCCAGGTTTTTGACTGGGGTCCAGATTTTTGGCGTCGGTATTAAACCGGACGGCCCAGAGCTCTCGGCCTTGAACGCTTTTGCCGATGGAAAACATTGAGACTATATCCGGGGCGGATGCTTGAATGAGGCGCAGAGCAGCCGTTGCTTCATCGTAGTTGTGGTAGGGGGAGTCTTTGGGTGGAAAATCTTGCAGATGGAAATCGGTCAGGGACAGTTTCTTAAGGACTGAGA
>JACQJN010000271.1 GCA_016205085.1 Elusimicrobiota bacterium
AGATTTGGTTCTCCTATCTCCCTGATCGGAAGCATGAACCGTTATCCTGAGACGAGTTTGGAAAAAGAGCTGTGGCCGGGAGAGAGCCAGGAGCCTTTCCCTCTGAAATCGGGGGAGGAGATAGCCCAAGACTTAGGACGCCGGCGGATGGGCATCCGCACCCAGCTGAGCAGGCAGAAAGATGGGAGTTACAGAGCCACCCTGGATTCTGCCCAACCGATGAATCAGGAATTCCTTAAAGTCATCCAGGCTATGCGGAGTGCGGGGATAGATCCAGGCCCGCAAAAAATTGTCATCAGCATGGGAAAAGAGGGGTGGTTTGAATGGTCTCAGGATGGGGTTCTTTTCATCCATGAGGGGGCCATAAAGACTCTGGCACAGAAGCAGTCCCCTGAACTCACCACTGCCGATGTTCTGACTCAAATTTTACTGAGGTATGCTCTGGGGCCGGCAAGTCCCAAGAGTACCAGGCTTACTCCCCAGCAGATGATGGCAGGGGGTCTGTGGCCCGGCAGCCCTGTAAGGCAGGCGGAAGCGCTCCGCGTCGCTCGCGAGCATATCCGGAATATCCGGAAACGTAACTGGACTTCCGGAATCTCTAAATTTCTCCTGGCCGGTACTCTGGCTTATGGAATCCTCCTCATCTACATGATTAAGTACTCCATCAATGGCGGACTGATCCCATTGCTGGCTACCCCCAACCTTTTGACCTGGACTCTTCTGGCTCTTCCCCTGGCCTGGCCCGCCATGAGGTGGATCCTCAAAAAAATCCAGGGCAGCATGAAGACATTCCAGAACAAGGACATTGCCCCAGGTATGGAGAAGGTCAGCCCTGTCATGCGCAAATTTATCCAGAAGGCTGCCGGCGTAAAAACGGATCCAGAGGAAATCTCCGATTCAAGATCCGAGAAGCGTGCTTCCCTCCGTACCATGGCGGTGTTCAGCGTCATGGCGTTTCTGGAGGAGTATTTCTTTAGGTACCTCCTTTTCCATGGTTTGGGAAGTTGGCTGGCGGCCCAATTCGGTCTTTCCGCGTTCGTGGCTCTCCCCGCCGCTGCCCTGTTCAGTGCCTTTCTCTTTGCCCTGTTCCATTTTCCCAACTGGAGCGGTTTGACGTTTAAGGAGGCCATCGGGTTGATGCTTTATTATGGAATGGGAGGGCTTTTCCTGACAGCTATTTACTGGACGGGGGGCATCTGGGTGGCTACATTTATTCATATGTACTTCAACACCCATGATCTCAATGAGGCCCGCAAACAAGCCCAGGCGGCCCGTCAAGAAAAGAAAATTGAGTTGGCTCCGTTCCCGCCTCCTGAATTATCGCCCCTTAAACCTAAGATGGTGATCGCCACCGATTCCCTCCAAAAGAGGCTGGGGCTGCTTGTGGAGGATATCTCTTCCCGTTTGACCGATCCGGAAAGACGGCACCTCCTGGAAAACCTGGTATCGGATTTTGAGTCCAGTGATGCCGCCAGGAGTCTCAAACATGAGCTGAAAAAGAGAACCAATTTTGGAACCAAGGATTTCAACCGTGTTCTGCATGATTTCACAGCGGAACTTCCTCCCCAGATGATCCCAGGAGTTTTGGGGAATTTGATGGCCAGGCTCGAGCCCAATATATGGGACCATCTGGGAAAAAGTCTCAAGGCCAATCTTCCCACAGAGATGGAGGCACACCGCCTCAATTTGGAAAGGGATTTAGGGGCTTTGCTGAGAGTTCCTATATCGGTGCGGGTCTTTCAGGCCGAGGTCATGATGAATGTGGATCCTGATTGGGGCTGGCCCGTGGTCCGGGTGGGAGCCAAGGGAGATGTGGAGCTGTGGTTGGCGGAGAGGCTGTTTTATGCGACGCAGAACCAGGGCCTGCATCCGGAAGTATGGCCCCAGGAGCTGGCCCGGTTTACCGCGGAGGCGTTGAAAACGCCCGAAGCTCCTCTGGCTTCTCTGGAACCCGGTAATTTCGAAAGACTGGGTAAGCTGATTAAAGTGACAGAGGCCCAGATGGAGAAGGGGAAATCTTGGTTTAAAAAGATTTTTTCTTATACATTCTGGGCCGCGCTGACTTTATTGGTTGGTGTTCAGGCTCTTCCACTTATTAAACTTCTTCTTTTCCATCCCTCCGCATTTCCCGCAGGATTGGTGGCTAAATGGGGACTTTTTGCCTCCAACTTCGCCATTCCGGGACTCCTGATAGGATTTTTGGCGGCGCTGGCTCTGGATTGGGGCACCAAGATCTGGATCAACAAACTGATCCCTCAAGTGGACCACAGGGAAGCCTATAAGCTCCAGTGGAAAACTCTGAACCTGGGAAGGGGTTTCTTTTCTGGCTCTTTCCGGGTGGCGAATGTGCTCCATTACATCCACCTGCCCCGCCGGATTTTCACATTCATCCTTCCCCTCGCCTTGATCTTGGGTGGGCTCAACCTCAGTGCCAACCCTGTATTTGCGGGTATTTTGATAGGAGGGGCTGTCGGCAACATGGGGGAGGTCCTAATCAAGAAGGGAGCTACCGACTGGATTCCTGTGGGCATTGGCATAGCCAACGCAGCCGACTTTGCCATCGCGGCGGGCGTTGTGGGGCCATGGATCATCGCCGCGCCTCAGATTCCTCTGGCTCTTGTGGGAGGTTTTGCCTTGCGCTTCATTGTCACTCGTTTGATCCGGCACTTTAGGTCCCGGCCCCCCCCTCCAACCTCCCTGCCTACCGGCAGGCAGGCAACTCCTAAATCGCCGATCGATCTCTTGTCCGAAGGTGAGCGGGTGTACTCTGCGGAGCCCCCTCATTACGCTGTGGAGAACAAAACCTTGGAGGATCTGGATGTGTTGCAGCCCTATCACGGGCTTTACAGATTGCTGAATAAGACACATACATCCTTCGGGGCCCAGCGGTTGGATTGGCTGGTGCGGCATCCCTTCCTGGATCTCAAAGAGATTCGCAGGCGCCAGGAGGCGGTCCAGGAAATTCTAAAGGATAAAGAGCTGAGACAGACTGTTGAGGATTCTTTTAAGAATCTGGGAGATAACGCCCGAGTTCCTATGTGGGACCATTTCTTTAATGGGAATAAAATGGATATAGCTATTTTTATGATCCACAACATTATGAATCCCATTTTCTTGCTTGGCGCCTTCACGGCGGTTCCGCATATTGATTCATTGGGTAAGGTTTTTATAGTTTTATTAAAATACTTTGGCATGTATTACTTCATATTTATTCTGCTTTATCAGGCCTTGGTACAACACCGCCAAATTTTTTTGAGATACAAAGCGGCATTTAGGCTGGCCCGGGAACTTTCTAAACCTCTCTCGGAAAGTCGCTCCGCGGCACTGCGAGAAATAGGCGGGGTATTTAATGCTGTAAACAGAAAGGATGATCCGGAGAGTCTGGCCGGCGTTGCCAAACGCTTCTCTAGGCTGCGCAGTATCGCCGTTGTAATATTGCCCGATTTTTTATACGCCCACAGCGCCAAGACATTATGGTGGTTGTATAGAGGTTATCGAAGAAATAAGGATCGTATTGCGCGGTTGTTGGGGGCTTTAAGCGAGTTGGATGTGTACTTTTCTATGGCTCAGTTTGCTTTGGAACAGAAGCAGGGGTATGTGTTCCCTATCCTCCGTGAGGCTGGAAAGCCTTACATTAAAATTGATTCTGGGAACCATCCCCTTTTGGCGCTCCGAGGTAAATCGGTCCCCAACAGCGCCGAGCTTAGCATCTCCCCTGACAAGATAAACTTCCTGGTGGCCACAGGCTCCAATATGGGGGGCAAGTCCACTTTTCTCAAGATGGTCGCTCTGCTGACTCTTCTGGCCCAGATGGGCGCTCCCGTTCCGGCGAAATCCATGGAGTTGACGCCTCTTCAGGTGGTGACCAGCATAGACATCCGGGATTCCCTGGCGGACGGCAAGAGCCTCTACGATGCTGAAACGGACCGCATTCTGCATATCATTAGACAGGCCGAAAACTCGAAGAATCTCCTGGTCGTTATGGATGAGATCCTGCAGGGGACGAATCCCGAGGAGAGAACTGCGGCCGAGGAGGCCATCGTACGCTACCTGGCACGCACCGACAATCTTTTCCTTTTAGCTACCCACAACCTCAACATCGCCCAGCTTGCCGAGAAGGAGCCGAGCCTGAAAAATTTCCATGTGGAGGAGAATTTGGAGAACGGAGAGATGAAATTCTCCTATAAAATTAAGGCAGGGCCGGCTAATTCCCGCAACGGCCTCCTGACCCTGGAGATGAAGGGTTTTCCCCAGGATATTCTTCAGGAGGCTCGAACCCGTCTGGATAAAAAGTAACCTGAATTCTGCAGTTGAAACGACTTCTTCATCTCAACGCACCGGACAAAAAAATGCCTGCCTACCGGTAGGCAGGCAGAATTCCCCGAAGGGCGTGCAGCGCGGACGCTCTGAGTCTGTGTTGCACGAGGTAACCC
>JACQJN010000047.1 GCA_016205085.1 Elusimicrobiota bacterium
AGTGCGGAGCCTCCATGCGGAGCAACGGTTACTGCTGTGATGTGGATAATGGGGATATGGGGGTGTGGTTTAGGGGGGATTATTATGATAAATGTCCCTCCGCCACAGATAACTACCGGTACGTCAAAAACGATGGGAATGATGCAAACAATGGCTTGACCCCCGCAACCGCATGGAGGACGATGGAGCATATTACAAACGAGTTAACGCCCGGCCAGACCGGCCTGATCATGGGCGGGACCTGGAACGAGCAGACCAGATGGCCAGATGGTTCGCTTAAAATATGCGAAAACGTGGCTGTCACGTTGTATCCATCTCGTTCCGGAACTCCCGGAAATCCAATAATTTTCAAAGGCCATCCGGACTACGGCAAACCCCTTATCGAAGCTAAAGGATTTGATTCTCCCCATCCCATCTCGGTCCAGTGTGACATAGGCAATTGCATTCATCGTCCGGCCTGCATCTTCGGCGATTATGTAATTCTAGACAATTTTGAAATTACCGAATCATATGGCGGCATAAGGACAGTCGGCACCAGCACTGTTTTTCAGGATTGCCTGATCCATGACACGTATAAGAACGTGGGGAGCAGCGGCGAAAATCTCGGCGGAATTACTTTTTTATACAGCCCGTCCTATGATTCAATTATCCGAGGATGTGAATTTCACCATGTAGCAGGAGGCTCGCCGGCCATCAGCGTTTACAGAACCAAAACACTCCTCATTGAAAATAATTACATCCACGATAATGCGGGAGGGATTCAATTTAAAAACGGCGTTTCCAATGGAACGGTTAGATGGAACACTTTCAAGAATATAGGAAGCGCCTCCATTTCCCACTCCTGTTCGGATACTCCTGGAATTGATACGGGAAACAGTGATATATACGAAAACGTCGTATATTCTGAAGGCGTGGATCCTCCCGTGGATTTGATGACCGGCTTTTATTTTACTGTCAATGGTTACGCTGGAGCCTACACCGCATGTGAAGGCTCAGATGTGCATGATCTCAGGGTTTTCAACAATGTCATTTTTAACAAATATGGCGCAGGAATACTCTTCCATAACGTACTTAGTGATGGCAGTAGTGACAACTATGAGAGAACCTCCCTTTCCAATAACATAATAATGAATGCCGGAACAGCAGATAACAGGGAAAACCTTGCAGTATTCGATCCTGACTACCTTGTCGATTTCAAATCAGATTACAACATCTATTTTGATACTTTTGAAACAGAGGTAATGATGTGGCGCAGGTATAATAGCTACACCCTGAATGTATTCAGAACAACGGTAAGACCGGATCTCGAACAACACTCTCTGCAACAAAATCCCCTTTTCGTAAATCCAGACGGAGGTGATTTTCGATTGCGATCTGGCTCTCCCGCCATAGACGCAGGAACCATCGTCTCCGGGTACCACTGTCCTGTGTCCGGGGATATAGACCCCACTCAGACGGGATGTAAGCTGTGGTATGGCTCTGCTCCGGATATAGGCGCCTTCGAGTACAACCCAGGTCTACCTAAGGACAAATTGCCCCCCGCCAAGCCTAAAGGCCTGGTTTTAAGGTAAAAAGGGCTTTCCCTTTTGAAATATTTCCTCAACAAGGAATTGTGTTTTAGCGGGCACCATTTTGTGGGGGTAGTATTTTTCAATGAGGGAAAATACGGATGCTGGATTTCTGAACTTGAGGTATTTGATTAGAAAAAGGACATCGTCTCGATCGTGGGTGTCGAATCTCGCCGACACACATTTCATGGCCAGCATGTATTCAGCCCTCGGAGCCCAAATCCTGAGATGAGAGAGATTTAGAACATCCTCTCTAGGTGGGTCCATGTGGAAATAACCCTTGGCAGCGTCATTGAGCCAATCCTCAGGTAACCCGAACCTCCCGGCTACTGCTTTAGCTGCCTTCCGGATTTCTCTTGTCGGCATAAAAATGGCATCAATATCCTTGGTGGCCCTCCTTGCGTTAAAGACCAAACACATCACCGCCCCACCACAAATGCCAACCTCCCCCACAACCCTCATCTTCTTGAGTTCTCTATTCAAGGCTATAAACAGTCTCCGAATTAAGCCCTTGTCTAACATTTTCAAGCCCTGACCAGAAAATTACCCAACACAAAGATATTCCTTTGGCGGAACTGAGTTGGAGATTCTACAAGCGCCGAGGCCTTAAGATTCTCCACTCCAGAAACGAACCAGGGTTTCGGAAGTGGAGGCACACCAGCACACCACCAGGGCCTAGAGAGCTTTTTTTCATCGCACAGGAATTCCACAGCAGAGGCCATAATGGCTTGGATCCCGTGGTTGGTATCAGGATCGGGAGCCTTGGACACTAGACGGGGCTCCGGAGACTTTCTAAAAACATCCACAAATTCAAACAGCCAAAGCTTCCAGGAAGAGTTCCCTTCTTGTGTTATCTTGGCGGCAACTTCCACAACGGAGTTTTCGAAGATCCCCATATAGTTTGACAAGGCCTTTTCTATACTCGGTTCTGTATACCCCAGGGCTCTGGAAATCTTGACCAAGGTCGACCACCTGGGATCGTGCCGACCAGACTCTAATAATTGTAGCGTTTTATAGGCAATACCAGCTTTCAGGGCCAGTCCCCTCTGAGAAAGACCGCGCTCCTCCCTTCTCATTTTTATTCCCCACACCCTGTTATTATACATGACGTAAACTATTACGTCAATAAGTAAAAAGTCGCTGGAATCAACTTTATCCAAACGTAACCCGCCCGTAACCGCAGAGTATCCCCAGCCTGATATCCTTTAAATGATGAACAAACTCTTCTTTTTACTCCTCACCTTTTCATCCTTCATCATTCATCCTTCATCCTTTGCAGTAGC